>JAWOBE010000100.1:0-10961 GCA_046498185.1 Desulfatiglandaceae bacterium
TTTGACCGCATTGGTCAACAGGTTCCTGATCACGCTGTTGATCATATCACGGTCGCCGTAAGCATACACCTCATTGGTTTCGGTGGTGTGCAGCATAATGCCTTTTTTATCTGCAAGGGTTCCGCTTCAGCACCTCTCTTGTATCACCGTTTCAACGAGGAAATAGTAGACCGCCTGGAGATAGCAGTGAACACTGAGGAGGAAATGGAAAAACTCCGCAGCTTCCGTTCGAGGCTGCCAAAAATAGGGGAAAAACTCCAGGCTATTCCACTTTACGTGCATAACAGCAATTTGACCCGAAATAACACCGTTCGGGGGCGTGACGGGGGGATATTAATAATCAGCTGGAGCAGTTGGACACTGGAGCCCCTCGGAGCCGGGCTGCCTCACCGTTTGCGGAAAAAGACGCTTCCGGGGCTGCTTGAAATGGTACGTGGTGCGAGGAAGGATATCCGGAAAGATTTGACGAGTGACGACATTCTTATGGCGGCTTGGTGCTTCGACCTGGAAAATCTTATGAATAAAAAACGATACAAAGGGGCATTGCAGATGATAGATAAAATGCCTGGTTATGAGACAACCGATTCTTGACTATAATAGGTTTAAGGGAGTTTAAATGTCTTATTTTGAGAATAAATCCGTGCTGGTTACCGGTTGCTGCGGCACTGTCGGCAGGGAGTTCGTCCGGCAGCTGGTCCAGGAGTACGCTGTTGGTGAACTTACGGGTCTGGACAATAACGAGTCTGAACTTTTTTTTACCGAACAGGCCTATCTTAAGTATCCGAATACCCGGTTTTTTCTTGCAGACGTACGTGATAGGGAGAAATTGGTCAGAAAATTCAAAGGGGTGGATATTGTTTTCCATGTGGCCGCATTCAAGCATGTGATTCTTTGCGAACGTTCTCCTTTCGAAGCGGTTCAAACCAATATCCTGGGGGTTCGTAACGTCATTGACGCCGCCTGTGAAAACAATGTGAAGCGGGTGATTTTTACCAGTTCGGATAAAGCCGTAAACCCCACCAATGTTATGGGCACCTCAAAACTTATGGGGGAAAGGCTCATGACGGCGGCCAACAGCACGTTGAAGGGGAAGGACCCTGTTTTCGCCTCCACCAGGTTCGGAAATGTTCTGGGGTCGAGAGGTTCGGTGATTCCCATTTTTCGGGAGCAGATAAAACGGGGCGGGCCGGTGACCTTGACGGACCCGCAGATGACGCGCTTTATCATGAGTATCCGTGAAGCAACCCGGCTGATCATTGATTCTGTAAAGCTTGCCAGGGGAGGAGAGGTGTTCATAACCAAAATGCCTGTCATGAAAATCGAGGATCTTGCGGTTGTGATGATCCAGGAACTCGCGGAAAAATACGGACACCGGCCGGAGGACATAGGCATCGAAGTGATAGGCTCGAAGGCGGGAGAAAAGCTCTATGAAGAACTTATGACCGATGAAGAAACCAGGAGGGCTATGGAGCTTGATTTGTACATGGTGGTGGTGCCCGCATTCTTGAGTTTTTACCGGAATATTAGCTATGATTATCCGAATATTGTATCGAGAAAGGTTGGAAATCCCTATAATTCAGCTAACAGAAAGGCTCTGAGCCGGGATGAACTGCTGGATTTCCTCCTCCGCAACCAACTTCTGGAAGGTGAGCAGGAATTCCCCGAACATCCGGCCGAGCGCTTTTAGCAAGGCAAGGCGGAAGGAGGTAAATGATGCACATATTGATTCTCGGTGGTGACGGTTACCTGGGTTGGCCGACGGCCATGTATTTTTCCAACCTTGGCTACGATGTGACGGTTGTTGACAATTATTTCCGAAGAAATGCCTGCACTGAGCTTGATGTGGGTATGCTCTATCCGGTCCCGACACTGCCGGAAAGGGCCAGGACGTGGCATCGGAAAACAGGGAAAGAAATCAAAGTGGTTATCGGCGACTTGTCAGACCCTGAGATCATGCGTTCTCTTTTCGACGGGCGAGTCAAGTACCAATGGGCGGTGAATGAGCGTTTCTCAGGCGTGCCGGAAACGGTCATTCATTATGCGGAGCAGCCTTCCGCCCCGTATTCCTTGATCGATTACAAGTATGCAAGTATAACAGTGGGAAACAACCTGCTAATTACCAACAACCTGGTTTGGGCCCTGAGGGATTTTTCGAGAGAAACGCACGTCATCCACATCGGCACCATGGGCGAGTATGGCACGCCGAAAATCGATATCCCCGAAGGCTGGATTGAGATAGAGCACAACGGAAAGAAGGATAAATTTCTTTTCCCCAGGCAGGCAAGCAGCCTGTATCATACAACCAAGATCATGGACACGGATCTTTTCTGGTTCGGCGTCAGGATGTGGGGCCTCAAGGTTACGGATCTCATGCAGGGGCCGGTTTACGGGATCGAGACCGAGGAATCCCTGGCGGACGACAGCCTCAAAACCATTTTCAACTACGACGAGATTTTCGGCACCATCGTAAACCGCTTTATCACCCAGGCCGTTGTGGGCTACCCGCTAACAGTTTATGGGAAAGGGGGCCAAACCCGTGGATATTTGAACATCAAGGATACGTTGCAGTGCGTGCACATGTCCGAAAGGACTCCGGCCGGAGCAGGCGAACTTCGAATTTTCAACCAGATTATGGAGCTTTTTTCTGCAAACGAACTTGCCGAAAAAACGAAACGCGTAGGCGAGGCCTTGGGATACCGAGTGCAGATTGATCACCTGGAAAACCCGCGGAAGGAGGCTGAAGGCCACTATTACAACCCAACCTACCAGGGGCTGATCGACATCGGGGTTGTTCCTCATTATCTCACCGACCAGGTGATGGAAGGTATGTTCCGTGTGGTTGAAAAGTATAAGGATAACATTCGAAAGGATGTAATTTTCAAGGGCATCAAATGGTGATCCCTTTATAGGAATCTGTAGAAACAAAGTCCTCGTCGCGAAATTTTTATCTTTATGCTGTATGTCATATGTATCAATAAATTCATGGGATTTACTTATGAAAGATGAACTGGAATTATACAATCAAAATTTTAATAAGTTAAATACTATAAAATATTTTAATTCAATGAATATAGCCGTTATTGTCTCCCAGAAATTAATGTCATATCTTGACTTAGAGGCTAATATATTTCTGTTAACCTCAAAAAATTATAAAAAGATTTTAAAATATATTGATGTTGATTTTTTGTTGATAGAATCATCATTTAAGTTTATTATTTCAGAATTTGATTATGCATTAATATCAAATGATGAAAAATGGGATAATTTAAAATCCATTTTAGCTTTCGCTAAAAAAATGTCCATACCAAGTGTATATTGGCAAACAAATATCTTTTTACAAAATAATAAAATTATTAATAATTTTGACTATATTTATACATCATTTAATTATAAACTATCTTACACAAAAAATAAAATTCATTATCTTCCCCATGCCACTCAACCAAAAATATACCATCCTTATAGAAATTTTTCCTATAATGCTTCAAAAAATAAAAAAAATATAGTTATTGAATATGGAAATATAATTAATGAAAATAAAGAATTGTTAAAAAATTTTTTAAAATTGAATATAGCCGGTCTTAATTTCATAGATACAGGTATGTGTTACTCTCTTGATCCGAAAACATTTGTTAAATTTGCAAACAAATCTATTGTAAAAAATTGTACAGATAGTTATAGGATTAATTTACTTCGTACTTCGATGGCAGTTCTTTCTTCTAAAATGTTGCCTAATTATAAAAAATTCAATATAATAAATGATTTAGAGGCATTATCGATGGGGGTGCCAGTTTTATATTTAGGCAGATTAGAAAAAGATGATGTGCGTAAAAATATCGCTTTAGAATATGAAACTTTGGAAAATATAAAAACTGAGATATCAAAATTGGATGATAAGCTATATCAAGAAAGACTTTCGCAATTATGTTTCCGTAAAATCGCCCAAAGTCATACAATTTCTCATCGATTGAATCAAATTTGTTCTGATATTGGATTGAATTATAATTGGATTGAATATCCTATGGTATCATTGTGTTTTGCAACACATAGAATTGATAGAATAATTAATTGTATAGAAACATTTAAAAGACAAAAATATCCAAATAAAGAACTTATTATAGCGTTTAATGGTCCTGAAAATATTTCAGACCAACACCAATTATCGTTTGATGATTTAGAAGAACCAGTTCAATTTATTCAATCATCCCGAGAAAGATTTCTTGGTGGTGCGTTGAATAATGCCCTGAATGTGGCGAAAGGTTTTTATTTTTTCAAGATGGATGATGATGATTATTATGGTGAGAATTATATTTATGATTTAATATTAGCAGCTCGAGGTTTTGACATAGATATTTTTGGAAAGCCTCGTAATAATTTTTTTCAATTTGGAAATAATCCTGATTTGTTTAAAAGAAAACATAAGCAAGGAAATAATTTTTATTGTAATATGAAAGAATTAACCGATTTAAATATTGAGTTTCCAGAAATTATAACTGGGAATTCTATTGCAGGGAAAACAAAATTTTTAAAAAAAGTTGGTTTTCCAGAAAATTGTCCTAGACATACGGATACATTTTTTTTTAAAAAAATGATTGAAAAAAATATAGCAGTTAATTTCTTGGTGGTAGATGCTTTTAATATGATACAAATACGTTATAGAGATGAAAATTGGCATACATGGAAGATCGAAGAAGAATCATTGAAGTCGAAATGTGAAGGAGGGTTTGGGTTTTGGGATGCGATCGTATGAAAAGATTCAAAAAATATCTCGAGTGCTCCTCACAAAAACGCTGGATGAGGATCCGTTGGAGACGAATGCATGGAAAAAACTGAAAAGGACCGTTCTGAAGTGGAATTGGAGCAGGATTTACGCGAGATGCTTGTGCAGAATAATGAATATTTGAAGCGAATCAATGTATTAAAAGATGAAAATTATGAATTAAAAGTTAATTCATATTCGCTTTTAAAAGAAGTTAAAAAGGCTAAACAAACATTTGAGCAAAATTTAAATGAAAAAAATCATTTAATGAATCAACTTATCGAAGAAAAAAAAGCATTCCAACAATTAAATGACAAATACCGAAATCAGGCCAAGCAGTCCCTCGCCCGGGCTGAAAGATTGGAACTGGAAATCGTTAATCTTCGAAATTCTACATCATTTCGCCTCGGCCAGGTATTTGTCAAGGCATTCGCCCGCCCTGGAAAAAACACCTTTTTGATGCCGTTTCGTTTCTGCAGATTGGTTTTTCAAATGGTGGCTACCCGAAAGCAAGACACGGAGAAATCCTGAAATTTTTCAGATTTTTTATGGGCAGGCGCCCTGTCGATATATCCTTTATTGTTATCTCTGGGGGCAAAAATTTATTGCCTTATCGGTCTCAGTTTCTGTATAGGTATCGGGGTTGAAGGACGCGCGTTGCGTAGTTTATCTGCAGCCGGCCAAGCATGATGAGTTCGTAAAAACTCCCCTGGCCGTCATCCCGGACTTGATCCGGGATCCAGAAGTTGTTGAAATGACTAGATTCCCCGACACGCATGCGTGTCGGGAAATGACGATACGGGGCGGACCCTGACTTTTTACGACGCCGTCAAGCATGGAACAGGGGTAAAGGGGATGCATGCATTGTTATCACCGGGAGAACTGAAGAACTACACGATCTAATCTCGAAAGCAACGAATTTTATGGCTCTTGAACTAATATCAGGTTTTTACAGGCGGATTCCCAGGTCGGTTAAGCGTCGCGTCCGCAAGCTGATCGCCCGCAGCAAACGAATGGCCTCAAAAATTTTGCGCGTTGTCCGGCGGGAAAAACCCGATAGGCGTTTGCGCAATCGCGCTCAATTTAATCTTCCGGGTCGTGAACTGCATCGCTTCAAGCATTTCCAGCCTGCGGAGATCTTCCGGGAAGCCGGATGCGATTCGCTGAAGGCAGGCCTCTTGGTAGGTGATCATTTAGCCCGCTGTCTTTCCTTCGATTTGGACGGCCGGTTTGTTTCTGCGGAAGGGCTGGATTCCTTTTTTGAAGAGGACCAGGTTGAAATGGTTCTGGTCGAATCAACCTGGCGCGTGTCAGGTGGAGGGTGGCCGGGCGGGCTGGCGCACCTGGAGTCCGGCGGTGCCTTCGAACGGCTTTCCCGGGCCTGCCGGCAACGCAATATTCCTCTGGTGTTCTGGCATACGGACAGCTCGATCCATGTTCCCGCCTTCCTCCAGGCGGCTTCTCTGTGTGATTTTGTCTTCGCCTCCGACCCTGCATCGGTCGAGCGTTATGCCGCCCGTTTGCCGTCGGGGCAGTGCGGCCTGCTACCTGTTGCGGTCCAGCCGGCACTCCACAACCCGGTTTTCCGGGGGAAAAGGCACCCACGGGTCCTCGGCTATGGAATTTTGTATGACGGCTGGGCCGACATCCTCGAGGCTCCTGATAAACTGGTACCGATAGCCGAGGCGATGCGCGAATTCGATCTGCACGTGGTCGAATCGCGCTGGCAGTTCGTTGGCAATAAACTTGATGACCTGCCTACCTTGCGGGAACATATCATGGGATGCCTGGAATACGATGAACTGCTGAGCGCTTTCAAGGCTTACGCGGCGGTTTTGACCGCATCCCCGTCGCTTTCCTCGGGCGTTTCACGCGCCCGGCGCTGCCTGGAGGCCCTTGCCTGCGGCGCCGCCGTACTGTCCATCGAAGATGCTCCGCCGCCCCTCCCCGCCGGGGTGATTGATTCGCTTCAATCCCGGGCTTTTTTTCATGCGGCGGATCTGGCCTCTGCACTGGATGGGATGAGGACAATGACGGCGGATGACTTTGAGCGAAGCCGCGCTACTCATCTTGCGTGGCGCGAAATTTTCTCAGCCCACACGTACGCGCACCGCATTGAAGCTATAAGCTCAAAGGTCGGATTGACCTTCCAATCCGAAAAGCCGCCTACTGTCACCGTGGTGGCTCCCACGAAGAGGCCTGAACTGATTGACCGGGTTCTGGCCACGTTCGATGCCCAGACCTATCCTGCCAGGGAATTGATCCTGGTGGTCAACCGGGGCGATGTGGACGAACAGGCGCTATACGCGAAGGTGGACGGCAGGCCGGGGGTACGCTGCGTTATTATGCACCAGGAACGTAATATCGGTTGCTGCCTGAATCATGCCATCCACTTGGGACACGGGGAATACTGGTTTAAGATGGACGACGACGACGATTATGGGCCGAACTATATTTCGGATATGATGCTGGCCCTGAAGGCAACTTCGGCCGATGTGATCGGCAAGGCCCCGACCTGGTTGTACCTTGAGTCCAAAGATGCTCTTTACCGGCGGCAATCCCTGAGCCTGAAAAGCGCCCACCTGGTGGCAGAAGGAAACCACCCGCATTTGTCGGGAGCAACCTTCTGCGGCCGGAGGGAAGTCATTGAGAGGGTGCCTTTTTCCGAAACCCGACGGGCTAGCGTGGATAGTAATTTTTTCGAGGAATGCCTCGGATCCGGTCTTCGCGTGCAGTTTGCGGATCCTTTCAATTTCATTGCCTGCCGGGCAGCGGACAAAAACCGCCATACTTGGAGAGCGAGTGATGATGTTTTGATTCGAAACAGCATCAAAGAGACCACGGGTAAAGGCATTGAAAGCGTGATGCTGTAAAATCTGACGGCCATGTAAAACGTCGTCACCCCGTTGAAGCCTGTCCCGGACTACGATCCGGGAACCGGGGTCCAGGTTTTCTGCAACTACTTGGAAATACTGGATTCCGGCCTGCGCCGGAATGACGATATGGGGCGGACTTTGACTTTTTACGAGGCCATCAAACGTGCCCGCGTTTCATTTTTTACTGATATTGTGATATCTGCTAAGTCCAGCATCAAAGCTGAAAGGTCTTATATGACGGCTTCGCCCTCCATGGATTCATGATGAACCAAACGATGCGGTCAATTGAGCTGTTCGAAAAGGCCCGCTCCCTCTTTTTGCAGAAACGGTTCCTCGAAGCCAGGGAGCTGATCGAGGTTTACCGGAAAATCGTCCGCTACGAGGATATTGCCCGCCACGACCACAGGGACGGAGGCGCTGTATCCGCCACCGCGGTGGTGGTCTCCTTTAAAACCGGGCCGGCGCTTTTCGATTGCCTGGACTCTCTTCTGAATCAGAACCGCCGCGATTTTGAAATCATCCTGGTGGATAACGGAGGGAACCAGGAGCTTTTATCGCGGCTCGCCCACTATCCTTTATTACATGTTTTTTCAGCTGCAAATCTCCTTCCTTCAGAAGGGCGGAACATCGGGGCGCATTTTGCAAGAAGCGGCAACCTGCTTTTCCTGGACGACGATTCCTTGATTCACCCGTCTTTCGTGGACAATGCCATCCAGGCGTTGAAGGACCGCGACCTTCCGGTTTTGAGAGGCAGGGTTCTACCTAAATCTTCTGGGCAGGCCGCCAACATGCCGTTTCATTACGATCTCGGCCCGTATCCTCTGCCGGCGGTCCTGTCCACCGAGGGAAACATGGCGGTCCAAAAGGATGTTTTTGACAGGGTGGGTGGCTTCGACCCTTTGCTTTTCGGCTGTGAAGGCATAGAGCTGAACCACCGGTGTATCATAAATTTTCCCGGCCGATATGTGAGCTACTGTCCGGGCATGGTGATTTATCACGATTTTGCATCTGGAGACCGTCTGCAGGCGAAAAAAAAGCGACAGGCTTTGACCGGGGCATACTTAAAAAGGCTTTATCCCGGCGCCAACCTGCTCTTGCATTCCTACGTAAACTGGTACCGTTCGCGTCCCGCTGAGTCCATCAAAATCACCTTGAAGGTGATAGGCGAGGCGATAAAATCTCCAATGAGCAGGAAGCGGCTTCTCTTCTCTCGTTTAACGCGGTTGATCAGTGAGAGCTGTAGATTGTAGGTCGGGATTCCATCCCCGACGCTCGAGCCAAAAAATCCTTGATTATCCGGATGGGATGTTTCAATGTATGGATAATCTGTGGGAGCGGATTGTATCCGCGATCTTCCCCAAATTATTCTTGCTTTTGCATTGTCACAAAAGAATTTTTGAAAAGATGAGACTAACCAGCCATGAAAAGGAAAGCATCAAGAAAGCCGTGGCCGAAAAGGACCCTGGAGCGGTGATCTATCTTTTCGGTTCACGAGTCGACGACCGGGCCAGGGGAGGGGATATCGATATTCTTGTTCTGTCCAATCATTTGACACTGGCCGACAAGCTTTCCATAAAGGCACGTATTTTTGAAATTCTCGAAGAACAGAAACTGGACATGATAATTGCCCGGGATACAAACGATCCTTTCGTGAAATCGGCGGTTGAAAGTGGTGCCCGGCTATGAAAAAAGATTTGAATGCCCTTTTGGAAAAACATATCAACGAGGTGGAAAAGGCGGCGGACGTTTTAAGACGCTCGTATGAAAAATGTAAACAGGTAACCGTGGGCCCTGGGTTGAGCGAAGATCGATTAGAAAGCTTTGAAGCTCTTACCGCACGTTTCGCCAGGTTAAGTGATCTGCTTATTCAAAAGGCGTTCAGAACGATGGATAGTATGGATCTGGAGCATTCGGGTACGATCCGGGATCGCATTAACCGGGCGGAAAAACGTGGGATAATTGATTCCGCAGAAAGATTGATCATGATTCGAATGCTTCGTAACGAGATCGCGCATGAATACAGTCCGGAGGGCATCCTGGAAATTTTTGAAAATGTGCTTTCTTTGACTCCCGAGTTGTTAAATGCCGTCGATTGCCTGATGCGGTTTCATCGAGCTTCGAGCAAGACGATGTAGGTCGGGATTCCATTCCCGACACCATCATCATGCCATGGTCAAATTTTTACGAGACCATGGTTGAAGTGTTGCACGTTTTCCTGTAACTTGCACCTGTTCAGTTTGGGACCAGAATCTCCCATAAGGAGCCAGTCTATTTATGATTAAAAAATCGTTCCCGATTTTATCCCTTACGGTGGCCCTGTTATTTTGTCTTCCCGGCCCTGCTTTTGTCTCTGGAGAGGAAATGCCTTCCTCCTCGGCCGACGATGCCGCGATAAAAACTGAAATACCTTCGGTTTTTGACCTCGAGTCAGCAGTTCAGCGCGGGCTTGAAGCCAACCCTCGTGTGGAGGCCTACGAATACACTGCGGAGGCCGCGGAGAGTCGGGTCAAGTCTGCCAGGGGTCAGTTTTTGCCCTCAGTTACCGCCACTGGCGGGATCCAGCGGTTGAACAACCGCTCGGCAGATGAATTCAATCAGGATTACCTGGATCAGGATGCCATCTCCTACGGGCTGCGTATTTCTCAACCTCTTTTTGCGGGATTCAGAATTTTCAACAGCTGGAAAAAGGCCGGGCTCGAGGCCGAGGTGAGCGAAGCCCGCCTGCAGATGCAGCAATTGGATCTTACCCATAAGATTCAAGTTTATTTTCTCGAACTTATGAGGGTTCGAGAAGATCTGCGGGCTGCCAGGAAGGCGGTGGAACGTCTGGAAACCCAGCTCAAGGCGGCCGAAGCCTGGTTCAAGGTGGAAATGCGGCCCCGGCTGGAAGTGCTTCAGACAAAGGCGGAACTGGAGGCCGCCCGCAACCGGGTTGTGACCGTTGCGAACGCAGAACAGGTGCTTATCACGCACCTCCGTGTGTTACTGGATCTCCCGCGTGGTCGGAAGGTCGACTATGATGACGATCTCCTCGTAAGGGTGCCGGAGCCCCTCCCAAACCCGGAGTACTTCTTTGAAACGGCCGAACGGTTGCGGCCCGACCTGAAAATGGCGCGTAAGTCGGTTGAGATCGCGGAGAAAGACATCAGTCTGGCCAAAGGCGGCTTCGCCCCAAGAGTCAGTCTGAATGCCGGCTACGACGTCAATGACAGGGATTACCGTGTTGGCAGGCTAGGTGATTTGGAACGGAAATACTGGACCGTGGGAATCAACGCGCAATGGGAATTTTTCAGCGGCGGCCGGGATTACTACGAAACGATGCGTAC
>JAWOBE010000185.1:0-14252 GCA_046498185.1 Desulfatiglandaceae bacterium
CGAGCGCTGTCGCGACTTTCCAGCTTATCAGCAAATCAAGGGTGTCTTTACATGCTTGTTCTACATCGGAGAGTGTCGCCGCGGTGGGGACCGCACGGGACTTCAAGAAACGGTGAATGAATTCTGCCGTTTCCACGAGCTGAGGCAAATGAAAACCCCGGCGGTGAGTGGTGAGCACGGCCGAAGCGACAAGGGCCAGAGGAGTCACCAGCGTCACTTGGTTGATTGACCTTATAAGGTCAAGCGCCAGCTGCCGGTGAAGCTGATGTGCTTCCCGATCAGCGGATTCGAGATATTCCTTGAACGAGACAGGCTTTCCGAACCTGATGTAGATTTTTCCGTAGCTTCTTTTCAAAAAATGCCTTGCTTTCAACATCTGCTTGAAGCTTTCGGCTTCTTTGGCTCCGCCGTCCATTTCATTCAAATAGGCCCTTTCTTCAGGTATGCGGTCGTAGACAATCGATGCGGGCACGAATACGAGATCGTCGCAATAGCCTTCGTTGAAGGCTTCTATAAGGATGGAGAGAAACCCTATCTTCGGAAGAATCAGTTTTCCACTCCTGCTCCTGCCCCCTTCGATGTAGAACTCAAGCGGATGTCCCTCTTGTAGAAGGGCCCGGATATACCGGGAGAACACCCTCGAGTAGAGCCTTGCGCCGCTGAAGCTCCTGCGGATGAAAAATGCGCCCGCTTTACGAAAATAATTGCCCATCGGCCAGAAAGCCAGGTTTCTGCCCGCCGCTATTCTTGGTATGTGCATGTGGTGTTCAAAAAGTATGTAGTTAAGAGCCAGGTAGTCCACGTGGCTTTTATGGGAAGGGATATAGATCAGTGGGCCTCGCCTGGCATATTCCCGGACGGCTCCGAGCTCCGAAGTCGCGACGTCTATCCCATCGAATAGCCGTTTCCAGACGCGGCTTAAAACCATATGACCGAATTGCACATAGGCCTGGTTGTAGTCGGCGGCGATTTCATCGAAATATCCGCCGGCCTTTTTCCTGACCGTTTTTAATTTTTTCCGGCCCCCCCCGGCTTCATCGCGGATTGCTTCCATGATTTCCGGGTCCTGAAGTACGGTCTCCTTCAACTGCTGCTTCGATTTCATCACGGGCCCGAGTATGATGCGTTTCTGGGCGTCTATTCTGTCAATCAACAGGGAACGGAGTTCTCCGGCGATTTGGTCATCCGTGAGGTCGCCTCCGCGTTCGGCCAGGTAGGTTTTAAGATCGACCGGGGTCCCGAAATCGATGAACGCTTTGCGGTTGTGTCTGAAAAATAAGGCAATTTTTCGAATGCAGCCCGGTTTGTCCTTGTAGCCGAAAAAAATGTTCTTCAGCCCCGGCTTTTCTCTTTCCGGTGTTGATTTATACAGGATCAGCTGAGGGACTATGAAGATGGGCGCGTCCATCGTTTTCTGGATTTCCACCAGGAACTGGAGATAGTCTTTGTCCTCGTGTATGAATCGGCGCGTGAAACCTTTAGAGTCTACAAGCGAAATCAGGCAGGATGTGCCGTTTTTAATCGTCCGTTCCAAAAAGCCGGTTTCAAAGGGGCTTGGAAATCGTTTGTTCCTGGCTATGTAGGACAGGTAAAAGCGCAGCACCCTGAAGACCTGCTTCATCGGTAGCAGCATCGTCATGTTCATGTCGAACGAGACTTTAGGGTAGGGTATCCTGGCTCTTCGGAAGCGGTAATGATAGAGAAGATAGTCGAGTTTTCCCCGGTACTTGATTGCATAGACCACAGTGCCGCGCCGGTTCATTTCCCTGAGCTGTTCTGTCATATTCTCGTCGAACCGAGCCCGCCTGAACAGCCTGTAGAGAAAAGAGCCCAGAAGAAAGCCCGGTTTATGGTCTAGAACGAAAGGGAAGGAAGCATTTTCGTCTGACATATCCATTTTAAACCGCTCCATGTTGGTTACAGGCTGCAGGGAAGCCTCTATTCCTTTTTCCGGAAGGGCGAACGGGTGGCTCCCGGAAGTTAAACACTATAAAGATTGAACCACTTTATATCAAGCCACAAATGACATGCTCCCATTCGTTGTCAGCGAAGCACAAGCGAAACGTTTGTCGTTGTCGTAATCTGTTACATCGGCGTCGGTATCTGGGGATGTAGGGGAGGGGTTTATCCCCTCCCGTGGCCCTTGAGCTCTCTTTGTCAGTGGAGCGCAAGCGAAACGGTTATCGTTGTCGTAATCGTAATCGGGAGATTTCAGTGTGAAGTATCGGCGTGGGGATCGAGGTTTTTGGAGTGTCGAAACGGAGTTTTGACCTGGCCCGCACCTGCTGAGAATTCAGAATTCGGTATCGGCGTCGGTATCGGCTGTTTTTCAGGTAGTGCCCCCCGGATTCCGGCTGCGCCGGGGGCTCCGCTGCGGGAGCTTCATATTTCGTAGTTCTCCCCGAGAAAGACTCGCCCCATCCTGTGGGAGCGATTTGTAATCGCGATCAAAAAATCGGCACCGAATTTAATTGATGCGCAAGCTTTGGCTCTAACCCTGAAGCCTCCCGCACGACGCCCTTCTTCCCGATGAATCTCCCGCATCGAACCCCCCGCCCCAGCCTTTATTCTTCTTGAGGTAAGATCGTTGTCAGCGAAGCGGTTGTCGTTATCGTTGTCGTAATCGTAAGATTTCAGTGTGAAGTATCGGCGTCGTTATCGAGGTTTTTGGAGTGTCGAAACGCAGTTTTGACCTGGTCCACACCTGTTGGGGAGTCAGGGGTCAGGGGTCAGAATTCGGTATCGGTGTCGGTATCGTCTGTTTTTCATGTAGTGCTTTTTTCGACCAGCTAAGAGCTAAAGGCTAATGGCTAAAAGCTAGCATCTAAAAGTTGTCAGCGAAGCGGTTATCGTTATCGTAATCGGGAGATTTCAGTGTGAAGTATCGGCGTCGGTATCGAGGTATTTGGAGTGTCGAAACGGAGTTTTGACCTGGCCCGCACCTGTTGGGGAGTCAGGAGTCAGGAGTCAGGGGCCAGGGGCCAGAATTCGGCGTCGGCGTCGGTATCGTCTGTTTTTCAGGTATTGCTTTTGGATTCCGATTTGCTAACAGCTAAAAGCTAACCGCTAACGGCTTCATGGTAGACCCTTCCCCTTCCAGCACGCGCAGGGGGAGAGATTACAACTCGATGGAAGACCGATGAGATCAAGGATGCGGTTGACAAATACATAGCCTGTGATTAAAAATGAAAAACAGAAGCAAGTATTTTTGGGTCTGAAATGGAGGTTTTCATGTACAAGCCAATGGTGATTTCAGGGTTGACCGTAGATCCTGTCACCAACACCCCGATTGTAATATTGAAAGAAGTCGATGGCGAGCAGACCCTGCCGATCTGGATCGGACTGCTCGAAGCGACTGCTATTGCCAGTGAACTCGAGGGCATAAAATTCGCCCGTCCGATGACACACGATCTTTTCAAGAATGTGCTTGATTTGATAGAATTGAAGGTAGTGAAGGTCGAAGTGTGTGATTTGAAAAACAATACCTATTATGCCCAGATCCATTTCCTTTATAACGGCAAGGAATTATCAGTCGATGCGCGGCCGAGCGACGCACTCGCGCTGTCTCTAAGGGTGAAGGCTCCAATTTTTGTTGCCGAAGAAGTGATCAACAATTCCAGCCAGATCGATCTCAAGGCGGAGGCTGAGGATAAATCCGAGAAAGGTAAGAAATGGCAGGAAATCCTCGAAAATTTGAATCCCGAGGATTTCGGAAAATATAAGATGTAGCGATGAAACCCGACGAAGACAATTGTCATCGTTATCGGTTTTCTGGAGTGTCAAAACAACGTTTTGACCTGGCCCGCACGGCCGGTGTAGGTGGCGCCTGCGGCGCTGGGTTTGGGAAATGTTAGACAGGATTGACAGGATTTCGAGGATGTTGGCCTCGCGCCAAGACGCTAAAGGCGCCCCGGTTGAACACCCAAAGGGTCCCGGTTCAACAGGGCCCCGCAGGAGCGGGATCTTCGCTTCGCTACGACAGGCAAAGAACAGAGAGAAAAGCGTGGGGCGGAAACTCATCGGTGAAGGGCGATGAGGATATACGTCCGGGAAAATAAACGGGTTCATTTTCCCGAACGAACATCCACCTCTACACCTGTGGTAAACCACCGGTGCCCTCGAAGCGGGGTTTCCCCGATGAGAAATTTTAGTGATTTCGGCTCAAGGGCGTTTTGGATATCTTTCTTTTCAGGATCGGCGTCGGTATCGGTATCGGTATCGGCGTCGGTTGTTTTAGATCTAGTACTTTAAAATTCCGATTTGCTAAAGGCTAAAAAGGCCAATAGCTAATAGCTAACGGCTAAAGGCTAATAGCTAATAGCTAAAAGCTAATAGATAATAGCTAAAGGCTAAAAGCTTATAAATAACAGAGAGCTGACAAGAAATGCCCCTCCATGAATCTATCGGCTGCCTTCACGTCCACACGAAGTATTCGGATGGCGCCGGCAGCGTCGCCGATGTTGCTGCCGCCGCCCGGCGCGCTGGAATTGATTTCGTGGTTGTGAACGACCACGCACATATGAGCCGTGCTCTGCACCGGGAAGACGAAGGTTTCTACCATGATGTATTTGTGATGATGGACCTGGAAGTCGGGGTCCGCCATCATCACTACCTGGCTTTTGACTGCCGCCGCGTGCCGCGCTGGGACCTTGCCGGGGGGCAGGAGATAATAGATGAAGTTAAAGCTGCAGGCGGCTTCGGTTTCCTGGCTCACCCCTTTGAAAAGGGCATGCCGCTCGAGGGTTGTGTCGCCTATACCTGGAAGGATCTCGATGTCAGGGATTTTACCGGAATCTGTATATGGAATTTCTCCTCACGTTGGAAGGAGCGGATAGCCGGGGTTGGAAGCGGTCTACTTTTTATCCTTTTCAAATCGGGTTTTCTCAAGGGGCCCAGCATCCGGACGATGGAGTTCTGGGACCGTTCATGCGCGCGCGGCCGCGTGGTGGCGGTCGGAGGTGCTGACGCTCATCACAAGCGTTACGGTTTCGGCCCGTTCGGTATAAGACCGCTTACATACGATTATCTGCTGGGTGCGATAACGGTTCATATCCTTTCCGAGGCCGCGCTTCCGGAACAACCAGATGAAGCCAGGCGGCTGATTTGCCGGGCTCTTAGGGAAGGAAGCCTTTTTGTTGCAAATGACAAGATCGGGGCGTCAAAGGGCTTCCGCTTTTATTTCAAGGCAGACAAAGGCCCTTGGTGCCGAATGGGGGAGGAAGCTGTTTTCAGCCCGGGTGAAATTTCAGTGGACGTGCCGTTAGAAGGGGAAATCAGGTTGTTTCGGGACGGAGTTTTGAGCGAGGCTTGTCGGGGTGTCAGCCTCCGCAGGAAGGTGGACTCCCCGGGCGTATACCGGGTGGAGGTCCATAGAAGGGCGGGGTTTTTCGGAATGAGACCATGGATATTTTCAAACCCGGTCTATTTGAGGCCGGGTCAAACGGGCGAAAAATGATTCTCCGGGTTTGATCTAAAAAAATCAGTCCCCGAACCGTTTGAGTTCGGCCGGGCGGCGATAAGCCGGTAAGTGCCCTTGTACCATGTTTTCTTTATGCGTTTGTCCATCTCGATTCTAAAATTCAGTCGTTCCAGGAGATCGTAAAAATCCTGGTCGTAGGTGACCTCTCCGAATTCGATAGTCGTCAGGTGTTTCAAGCGGGGTTTTATCTCTTCCAGCAGCTTGTTTCTGGATTTAAACATGGTTTGAAAAAAAAGAATTTTTCCACCGGGTTTCAGCCACTTCGACACCCGCCGCAGAACCCGCTCCTGGTTATCGAGCAGCATGAAGCTCATGCTGAAAAGAATGAAATCGAAAGATCCATGCCCGTTTGGCTTGAAATCCTCCACCGGTTTTTCGATGACTTGAATTTGATCGGCCAGATCATAATTATCCACTAACGCTCTACAGTGCCTGAGATAGGTTCTGTCTATGTCCAAGCCCACGATTTTGAGCTGTTTCTTTTTGATTTCCCGGTAATGGTCTTTTACCATTAGGCCGTTTCCAATGCCCACATCCAGGATGACCGCTTTTTCATGAAAATAGTCCAGGCAGGAGCTGTAGCAGTATTCCGTAACGTCCCCGATCACCCATTGATAAAGCATGTTGCGCATGCGGCTCTCCATTGAATCGGGTTTATATTTCATGATAAATTCATTATAAAACCTATAAACAATACCGAATCTCTGTGTTGAATGCAACCGTCGATATCGTCTGTTTTTGAAGGTAACGCCCGCGGGCGGGGATGTAGGGGAGGGGTTTACCTGTCGGGCGTAGCCTTAGCGAAGACTGATCCCCTCCTGTGGCCCGTATGCGTACGGCGCCAAATCGTATTACGTAGGGGAGGGGTTTACCTGTCGGGCGTAGCCTTAGCGAAGACTGATCCCCTCCCGTGGCCCGTATGCGCACGGCGCCAAATCGTATTATGTAGGGGAGGGGTTTACCTGTCGGGCGTAGCTTTAGCGAAGACTGATCCCCTCCCGTGGCCCGTATGCGCACGGCGCCAAATCGTATTACGTAGGGGAGGGGTTTACCTGTCGGGCGTAGCTTTAGCGAAGACTGATCCCCTCCCGTGCTTTTTTCGACCAGCTAAGAGCTAAAGGCTAATGGCTAAAAGCTAGCATCTAAAAGTGCTTTTTTCGACCAGCTAAGAGCTAAAGGCTAATGGCTAAAAGCTAGCATCTAAAAGCTAGCATCTAAAAGCTAGCATCTAGAAGCTGCAGCGCGGTTTTCAACCGCGATCATAACAAAAAGCCAGCTCCTTTATCAGGAACCGGCTTTGTTCAATCTTGCGGTTGTTATCTTGCCTTGAAATTTACTCGGCGCTTGGAGCCTGTGGTTGGGTCGGTGTGTCGCTGATGTTCACGACCTGGATCTCGAAATTCAGCGTTTTACCGGCAAGAGGGTGGTTCATATCTATCTTTATTTCATTTTCATCGGCTTCCGACACCCATACCGGCACCTGTTCTCCCGAGGAAGTTTTCAGTGCCAGCGTGTCCCCGACCTTTGGGTCCAGTCCTTCAGGGAGATCGGAGCGTTGAAACGACCGCTGAAGGTTTTCATCATGTTGACCATACGCTTTTTCGGGTTCGAGTGTAAAATTTTTGGTTTCGTTTTCTTCCATGTCGCGCAGGGCCTCATCGAAACCTGGGATGACGGTGCCTGCGCCGACCTGGACTTCCAGCGGTTGCCTTCCTTGGCTTGTGTCGAAAACCTCGCCGTCGGGAAGCTTCCCTGTATAATGCACCGTGACGAAATCCCCTTCCTGTACTTTTTTCATAATTCCTCCTTGAAGTTGATCGATCTTACTTCACCCTAAGTTCACAAACGAAGCTTTCAACCAAAAACTTGAAAAAATCCGGAAAAGAGGGTGGCACCGCCAATTGTTTCCATCCTGAAATGCCGGATGGAGACTAATTATCCTTGCAGAGAAACGGCGAATGAATATAAAGACATTATAGGGATGTGACTTCATATTTTCCGGCCCGAGAAGAAGCCGGAGGCAGTTGGATGAGGAAAACCGTGGATTATTCAATTCAAAAAGTGGCTCCCGGGGTGTTTTTGGTGCGTGGACGCAACAAGGGAAAATTTCCTTCTTCGTGTTCAGTGGTTATTGATAGCGGACGGACCGCTTTGATAGATGCCGGCTGCGGGGAAGAAGCATTGGCTATGATTGCTGGGAAATGGAACCTGGACTTTGTTATCCTGTCCCATGGTCACCCTGATCATTGCTCCGGTGCCTACCTGTTTCCGGCCGACCTGCTGTGGTGTCCACGGGAGAGCATAGATACAACCGGGAATATTCGTGCGATGGCCGAACGTTACGTCTTGCATGAACTCCGGGAAGAATGGATCATTTTTGTGAAAAAGGAGATGGGTTTTAAGGATTTCAAGATCGCGAATACGTTTGAAGATTTTCACAGGTTCGATTTGGGTGGGCAGTTGCTTGAAGCTTTTCGATGCCCCGGGCACACCGAGGACCACTATTGCTTTCGCCTGATTGGCACCGGAATCGTCTTCAGCACCGATATCGACCTGACGTCTTTCGGTCCCTGGTATGCAAACGAAGAATCGGACATCGAGAAATTCAAGCAATCCATCAGGTTTCTGAAAAACAGCAGACCCGATTGCGTGGTTTCGTCTCATATGGGAATTATAAGGCAGGGGATAGAGGAGAAATTTGACCGATTCCTGGACGCATTCGATCAACGGGAGAGTCGGATAATCTCATCGCTTGACATCCCCAGGAGCATGGAGGAATTGCTGGACCTGGCACTCATATATCGGAAATATCCAAATCGCCAGAGATTACTTCGTGGATGGGAGACCACGATGGTAAAAAAACACCTGGACCGCCTTGTTCGCCTAGGGTTAGTGGGCCAGGAGAACGGTAAATATATCAAGATGTAGGAAAACTGTCGAAATTGGAATCTCGCCCTACGACACATGTTATATCGTTGTCAGTGGAGCGAAAGCGGAACGGTTGTCGTTGTCGTAATCGATATCCCTTCTTTCTTTCGGCGTCGGGGTATTTGGAGTGTCTAAACGCAGTTTTGGCCTGGTCCGCACCTGCTGGGGAGTCAGGAGTCAGGGGCCAGGGGCTAGGGGCCAGAATTCGGTATCGGTGTCGGTATCGTCTGTTTTTCATGTAGTGCTTTTTCGACCAGCTAAGAGCTAAAGGCTAATGGCTAAAAGCTAGCATCTAAAAGTTGTCAGCGAAGCGGTTGTCGTTATCGTTGTCGTAATCGGGAGATTTCATTATCGAGGAATTTGGAGTGTCGAAACGATGTTTTGACCTGGCCCGCACCTGTTGGGGAGTCAGGAGCCAGGAGTCAGAATTCAGAATTCGGCGTCGGCGTCGGTATCGGAATCGGTGTTGTCTGTTTTTCATGCAGTGCCTTACGATTCCGAATAGCTAATAGCTAACGGCTAAAAGCTAATCCCTAATGTTCTGTGGGAGCGGTTTTCAACCGCGATTCCTGATGCAACTACAGGGGAAGCAACATCGCGATTACAAATCGCTCCCACAGCGCTTTGTCCGATGGTTGCATTTTTATGATAATATTCCCATTTACATGAGGCAGGAGAATATATGGCACAGGAAATTGTATTTATCGAACAGGGCGGTCCCCGGCTCGAATGCCTTCTCGAAGAGGAGAAGGGCAGGCGAGCAGTGGTAATAACACATCCTCACCCTCTTTACGGTGGGGATATGTACAACGATGTGGTCGAAACCGTTTCACAGGCATACAAAAATAACGGTTTTACTTGTATGCGATTTAACTTCCGCGGAGTAGGCCGAAGCGGCGGCTTTTACGACCATGGTGACGGGGAGAGGGTCGATGTGCTCCGGGCGCTGGAGCATCTTATGGATATGGGGAAATCCGACCTCCACCTTGCGGGGTATTCGTTCGGCGCCTGGATCAACGGGGCGGCGCTGCAGCTTTCCGAACAAGTGGCCTGTATGGTCATGGTTTCGCCGCCGGTGGCGGTTTTGGACTTCGATGAGATGAAGCCGGATGAACGCATAAAACTCGTTGTAGCCGGCTCGGGGGACGATATGACGCCTGAATCCATGCTCCGGGACGCTTGTGGGGACTGGAACCCCAAGGCTCGGCTGGAAATAGTGGATGGAGCTGATCATTTTTACGGGGGTCGGTTGCCGCAGCTCGGACGGATTATCGGTGAATTCCTGCAAGCATGAAATATTCAGTTGCAACTTTCAATCCGGACGTGGTAGGAATTTGCGACATCCCGGCGGACGGAGAACACCGGGTTTTTGATTAGTCATTATAATAGGAGAATTCGTGATGGAATCCGGGGCTCTGGATGCGGGCGATAGCCGCGTATCCGAAATCACCAGGGAAGCGCAAATGAAGGAAGTCATTTTTTCGATTCGCAGGCTGATGCAGGCCGGAGAAATGTACACCAAGGAGCTGGGCAAAAAATACCAGGTGAGCGCTCCCCAGCTTTACTGTTTACTCACGCTCAACGATCACGGCCCTCTGCCTCCGTCTCAAATCGCCCGTCATATACTGGTGAAATCGAGCACGGTAACCGGCATCGTCGACAGGCTGGAGCAGAAGGGGCTTGTCCAGCGTGTCCGAAATTCCCGGGATCGCAGGATCATCAATATCGAACTGACCGAAAAGGGCAGGGCCTTGGCCGGGAACGCCCCTCCCCCGATACAGCGCACTATAATGGACGGGTTGAAAAGGGTTTCCGACGGGCAGTTGACCGAGATAACCCGTGGCTTGAAGCTGCTTACGGATATGCTGGATGTTTGCGACCTGGAGGTGGAATAGGTTCAAGCCAGGATTCTGGCCATTAAGGGGATCGCTATGAAGGTCCCCGCCGAGCTTCCGAGATTCGTGAATACGACGACCAGCAGAATCCTCGTGATCTTGTTTTTCCAGAAACCTTTTATAGACACTATGTCTTCGGTCAGGCGCTCGAAATCCTTTACCCTTGGTTTTCGAGTCATGGCCTCGACGAGTCCGGCCACCCACCCTGCGGCTATCATCGGGTTTATGGATGTGATCGGAGCCGCGGCAACAGCGCTGATTATTGTAACCGGGTGCGCGAGCGCGAGCGCCGCCCCGAGGCCTGCCAGGACACCGTTTGCAATCACCCACCAGATTATCATGCCGGTCGCGGCTTCCGTGCCGGCCTTTAAGAAACCTGCGATCACCAGGGCGACGATTCCCGCGGGGATACCCCATTTTAAAATCGAGAACGTTTTTCCACGCGGGGGAAGGTATTCCAGGTCGGTGATATCGAGCGGTTTTTCCCAGTTCGCCAGGATGCCCGGAACATGGCCCGCACCTGCGACCGCCACTATTTTCCGGCCGGGTGCGTTTCGGATTTTGAATGCCAGGTAGCGATCGCGTTCATCTATCAACACCTGTTTAACCACGGGTAGGTCGCGAGCCATTTCCGCAAGAACGCTTTCGAGCATGTCCTGTTCTTTGAGTTTTTCGACATCTTCCTCGGATATGTCCGAAGCGCCCGGGATAGACATGAGCAGGTTGAATGCAAGCTTGATTTTCGCCCAGAGGCCGAGGTTTCTCCAGGTTCGCGCAAGCGTCGTGCGGATATCCCTGTCCGCCAGCCAGATTTCGGCTCCGCAATTTTCGGCCGCCTTTATTGCCCGCAGCATTTCTTCGCCTGGGCGGACACCGAGCTTTCGTGCGATTTTACGCTGGAAAGAGGCCAACAGAAGGTTGGAGAGAAGCACCATGGCTTTCTTTTCCTTGACGACCTTTATCAGGTCTGTTTCCTTCCATCGATCCGGCTGCGTCAGTGCCTGGTACCTGGAAGAGCAGAGTTCCACGCATACCGTGTCGGGGTGCTCCTGATCTATCACCTGTTCGACCAGGTTTGCGCTTTCTATCGACACATGCGCTGTTCCAACGAGAACAATTTCCTTGTCTTCAAAAAAAAGACGATGAACTGCTGAGCTATTGTCGAGTCGATCCAATATCAGTATACTCCTTGTTTTCGGAAAGGCTTTGCATTATCACATTGGCTTCTGGTTTCCAAGAGGTATTTCGAGGAAACCTCGAGGTTCCGTTTGTGGGAGCGGTTTTCAACCGCGATTTCGCCGCTCCGCGACGGTGTTAGTGTTGGTGTTAGTGGCGCCTGCGGCGCGGGGTTTGAGAAATGTTAGACAGGATTGACAGGATTTTGAGGATGTTGGTCTCGCGCCAAGGCGCCCCGGTTGAACACCCAAAGGGTCCCGGTTCAACAGGGTAAACAGAGAAAAGCAGGAACAGCGGGAAGCGTAAACTCATCGGTGAAGGGCGATGAGGATATACGCCCGGGAAAATAAACAGGTTCATTTTCCCGAACGAACATCCTCCTCTGCACCTGTGGTAAACCACCGGTGCCCTCGAAGCGAGGGTTCACTGATGAGCGCACGCGGGAGGGGGTAAACCCCTCCCCTACGAAAATAATTCGCACCTGGGGATGTAGGGGAGGGGTTTATCCCCTCCCGTGCCCCTTGAGCTCAATCGTTGTCAGTGGAGCGCAAGCGAAACGGTTGTCGTTGTCGTAATCGATATTCTCTCGGCGTCGGCGTCGGTATCGGCTGTTTTGAAGGTAATGCCCGCGGGCGGGGATGTAGGGGAGGGGTTTATCCCCTCCCTTGGCCCTTTTGGAGTGTCGAAACGATGTTTTGACCTGGCCCGCACGCCCTCTCTCTCTCACTCGGCGTCGGTATCGATCTTTGATCGCGGCTCCGTTTCAACCCCGATCCCGATATCGACCCCGACGCCGAATGATAAGGCTTGAACATGACTCGAACGAAAGGAGCTTTAACTTGGACGGATCCTTGATTGAACTAACCTCGAATAATTCATTGAATGTACCTGAAAACCCGGTGATACCTTATATAGCGGGGGACGGGGTGGGGCCGGATATATGGCGTGCATCGCAGCCTGTTTTCGATGCAGCGGTGAAAACCGCATACGGCGGCAAACGCCGGGTATCATGGCTTGAAGCTGCCGCCGGGGAAAGAGCGCACCGTGAAACCGGATCGTGGCTCCCGGATGAAACGCTCGAAACGCTGCGACGCCATCGCGTGGCCATCAAGGGCCCTCTTGCAACCCCCGTTGGAGGTGGCATCCGGAGCCTCAACGTGATGATCCGTCATAAGCTGGATCTTTATGCCTGCATCCGGCCGGTGCGCTACATATCCGGCGTCCCGTCTCCGGTGATGCGCCCCGATGACGTAGACATGGTGATCTTCCGTGAAAACACCGAGGATGTTTATGCAGGCCTTGAATGGGCTTCGGGAAGCCCGGAGGCGGCCGGCCTGATTTCCTATATTAAAGAAAAACTCGGCGCCGAAATCAGGCCGGATGCCGCAGTGGGGCTTAAACCCATGAGTCCGTTCGGATCGAAGCGGCTGGTCAGAAGGGCCATCAAATGGGCGCTGGAAAATGGTCGCAGCAGCGTGACACTGGTTCACAAGGGCAACATCATGAAATTCACCGAGGGTGCTTTCCGGGAGTGGGGCTACGAGCTCGCCCGCGAAGAATTCCCGAATTCGACTGTGACCGAAGAAGCGGTAAACCTGGGTGTTGCGGCCGAAGGAAAAGTCGTGATAAAGGACCGGATTGCGGATGCCATGTTTCAGCAGATACTGCTGAGACCCCGCGAATACGATGTGCTGGCCATGCCGAATTTGAACGGCGATTATCTATCGGATGCACTGGCCGCCCAGGTCGGAGGGCTGGGCATGGCCCCCGGCGCAAACATCGGAGACGAAGCCGCGGTTTTCGAGGCAACCCACGGAACCGCCCCTAAATATGCCGGGAAAGATGTCGTAAACCCCGGATCCATGATCCTTTCCGGAGCGCTGATGTTCGATTACATAGGGTGGAAGGAAGCGGCGGAAAAAATTCGCAAGGCGGTCGAACGAACCGTTTCAGAAGGTGTCGTCACCTACGACCTTGCCCGCCAGCTTGAAAATGCTACAAAGGTGAAGTGCTCAGAGTTCGGGCGGGCGGTGGTGGAGAGAATGTAAGAAAGCGGAAAGTATAAATTAAGAAGGAGAATATGCTTTGTCTGGAAACATCGTTCAAAAAATCATGGAACAGCATCTTGTAAGCGGAAAAATGACTGCGGGTGCCGAGATCGGCATCGGCATCGACCAGACATTAATCCATGACGCCACGGGTCAAATGGCCATGCTTCAGTTCGAGGCGTTGGGCCTTCCCCGGGTGAAGACCAAGAGATCCCTGGTATATATCGATCATAACACGCTTCAGATAGGCTTCGAAAACATGGACGACCACCGCTTCCTGGCATCTGCAGCCAGGAAGTACGGCCTGTGGTTCTCCCCGGCCGGAAACGGGATCTGCCACCAGGTGAACCTGGAACGTTTCTCGGTGCCGGGAGATACCCTTCTCGGGGCGGACAGCCACACGACCACCGGGGGCGGCGTCGGCATGCTGGCCATAGGGTCTGGTGGGCTGGATGTGGCGGTGGCCATGGCAGGGGAGCCTTTTTACCTGACCATGCCCCGTGTGATGAAGGCGACCTTGAACGGCCGGCTCCGCCCATGGACGGCCCCCAAGGACGTAATCCTGGAGATACTCAGGCGGATCACGGTTTCAGGGGGCGGTGGCATGATACTGGAATTTGCGGGGGAGGGTCTTAAAGGCTTAAGCGCTGTGGGCAGGGCCACGATCGCGAACATGAGCATCGAGACCGGCGCGTTCACCTCTGTTTTTCCGAGCGATGAAATAAC
>JAWOBE010000041.1:0-2871 GCA_046498185.1 Desulfatiglandaceae bacterium
CGGCAGGTTCTCATCAACCAGGTAAACAATGCCATTAAATTTAGCGAAAAGGGAGCGGTAACGATTACCTGTCTCAAGCGTGATTCTCGTATAGAAGTTGCAATAACGGACGGCGGGATCGGCATCAAGGATGAGGATATGGGCAAGCTATTCAAGCCGTTCCAACACCTCGATACCGGTATTTCCCGTAAGTACGAAGGAACCGGATTAGGGCTATCCGTCTGCAAGCGAGTTCTTGATATGCTGGGCGGTGATATCCGGGTGAAGAGTCAATTCGGGAAAGGCAGCACCTTTACCTTCACGTTGCTGTTGAATCCGGAGGGAAAAAGTGGCGAAAAAAAATCCTGATCATTGAAGACAATGAACAAAACGTTTATTTGACAACCTTTCTGTTAGAAAAACAAGGGTATAACGTGGTCCAAGCACGAAACGGGCAGCAGGGATTAGAAGTAGCTGCTTCTGAAAATCCCGACCTGATCCTTTTAGATATCCAGCTGCCGGTGATGGATGGGTACGAAGTGGCCAGGCGGCTGAAGCAGGAAGAAGAGACGAAATCGATTCCGGTCGTAGCGGTTACCTCGTATGCAATGGCGGGCGACCGTGAAACCATTTTGGCCACGGTCTGCAATGGGTACCTTGAAAAGCCGATCGATCCCGATACCTTCGTTGAGCAGGTGCAAAAATTTTTGCCGCAGGGTTAGAGAGGAGGCGCTAAATGAGTCAAATCCTTATCGTCGAAGATGACGCGGATAGTCGTTACCTGCTGGAGGAGTTGCTGACTTCGAAGGGTCATTCTGTCATCGCCGCGGAAAACGGCGAGGATGCACTGCGGCTTGCTCGGCAGGATCCGCCCGAGGTCATCATTTCGGATATCATGATGCCGGTTATGAACGGATTTAGGCTTTGCCGCGAAGTGAAAAGCGACGCTGGCCTCCGGAATATTCCCTTTATTTTTTATACGGCTACGTTCCTTGACAAGGCCCACGAGAAACTGGCCATGAGTCTCGGTGCTTCCCGTTTTATCGTCAAGCCCACGGAAGGTGAACAGTTTATTCGGATACTCGATAACGTCCTGGATGAACACCGGCAGGGAATTTTACAGGTTCCTGAAAGGCCGCTGGAGGGTGAAGACACCCTTCTGGAAATGTATGATAACAGTATTGCCTGTAAACTGGCGGAAACAGTTGAAAAACTACAAAATGAACGAAAATCTCTGATCAAATCAGAACAGAGGCTTAAAGAGGCGCAGGAAATAGCCCAAATAGGGCACTGGGAACTCGACGTGAAAAGCAATTCCTTTGAATGGTCTGATGAGGTATACCGCATTTTAGGAATCAAACCACAGGAGTTCGAGGCCTCATACGAAACATTTATGGGGTTTGTCCATCCGGACGACAGGGCCTATGTTGCCAAGGTCCACAAGGAATCATTCTCCAAAAAGACGCAATTCGATATCGAATTTCGCGTGCTGCTTAAGGATGGGACAATCAAATATGTGAATGAAAGGTCCCAGACACTCTATGACGACGACAGCATGCCGGCTCATCTGATAGGGACGGCGCAGGATATCACCGAACGCAACCAGGCGGAGGAAAGGCTGCATGAAAGTGAAGAGCGTTACAGAATCCTATTTGAGAAAGCTCTGGAGGGAATCTGCATAGCTGATGTAAAAACAGGCACCATCATTGATTGCAATCAGGCGTTAGCGACTTTAGTAGGCAGACAGCGGGAGGAACTAATAGGACAACACCAAAAAATTCTACACCCGCCATTTTGCAACAACAGCCTTTTGTCTCCCACATTCAGACAACACTTGACCGAGAAACAGGGGCAAATTATAGAAACCCAAGTGGTGACCAGTAAAGGCACTACCAGAGAAGTGGAAATCAAAGCAAATTTCCTGAACCTTCGAGGCAGAAAAGCATTACAAGGGGTATTTCACGACGTTACCGAGCGCAAGGAAGGGGAGAAAGCATTAAAAGAAGCGTATGAGATTATAAACAAAAGTTCAGTAGTGGCTTTTACCTGGCGGAATCAGGAAGGACGGCCGGTAAAGTTTGTTTCTGAAAATGTTGAAAGGCTCTTTGGATATACGGCAGAAGAATTCATAACAGGAAAAATAAATTATGACCAATGCATCCATCAGGAAGACCTGAAACGGGTGGCTGAAGAGGGCGAAAAATACGGCAGCAACGCAGAAATTACCGAGTTCCTTCATATGCCCTATCGCATCATTGCAAAGGACGGTTCAGAAAAAATAATCAGTGACTGGACGTATATCGTCAGGGATGATCAGGGGCGCAATATATATCACAAGGGCATCGTTGAAGACATCACCGAGCGCACGCATGCGGAGATGGAGATCAAAGAAAGCGAAGAAAAATACCGCTTGCTGTTTGATCATTCCACGGATGCAATCCTGTTGACCGAACCGGACGGCTCCATCCTTGAAGCAAATGCTTCTGCCTGCAAGATGTTCGGCCGCTCCGTGGAAGAAATCAGGAAAATAGGGCGGAGCGGCCTGGTGGATGTAACGGACCCGCGTCTCCAGGCAGCCCTGGACGAACGGGCGGGGAAACGCAGCGGGACGGCCGAAATAACGATGCTTCGCGCCAGTGGGGAGAAATTTCCCGCGGAAATCTCCTCGACATTGTTTGTCGATAAAAACGGCCGGCAGAAAACCAGCATGATCATCCGCGATATCTCAGAGCGCAAGCAGATGCTTTTTCAAACGGACATTTAATAAATGCCATGAAAAGGTCGGCGTACTGAATATTTTTTTCTGACAGGTACATTTCGTTTTTAAAGTAATTGTTTGATTTCTTACAAAAAAAGAGCGTGGTACTGCAACATCTCCTGCAAGAAGGCATC
>JAWOBE010000113.1:0-18852 GCA_046498185.1 Desulfatiglandaceae bacterium
GCCATCTGGCGGCGGCTGAAGGCGGCCAGGCCCAGATCCACGGCCAGCCGCTCATAGCTCCGCTGGTAGTAGAGGTGGCGCATGCCGATCATATCGTTTTCGGTGAGGTCGGCCAGGCTGTAGCGCACTGCGTCATCGGCCATATTGGCGGCGTAATGGCCCCAGGGGATATAGGAATTGCGGCGGAGAGCGGAGTTCGTGCGTGGGCGTCGACCGCCCCGAGGACATCGGAAAGGTTGAAGATATGCTGGGTGGATTTTTTGAGAGGGAGGGATGAGTATGAAGCGCAAAAGAGTTGTGAAGTGCGGAGAAGTTGAGATGGGGGGGCGGAACGGACTTGCTTTGATAGCGGGGCCGTGTGTGATTGAGAGCCGAGAGAAGTGTCTCGATCTAGCCAAGCGTTTGGCCGGGATGGCGAAGCGCAGGGGAATTCCGCTCATATTCAGGCCAGTTATGACAAGGCCAATCGGACATCCCACCGATCGTTCCGGGGACCCGGCCTAACCAAGGGTCTTGAGATTCTCGCCGAGGTGAAGGAGAGATACGGACTCCCTATACTCACGGATGTGCATACTGAGGAGGAAGTCCCGCCGGCAGCCATGGTGGCCGACATCCTGCAGATTCCGGCATTTCTCTGTCGGCAGACCGATCTCTTGTTGGCTGTCGGGGAGAGTGGCAGGATCGTCAACGTCAAGAAGGGGCAGTTCCTAGCTCCCTGGGATATTGAAAATGTGATCGCCAAGCTCGAGAGCACTGGAAACAGGAATATATTGTTGACCGAGCGGGGGGCATCTTTCGGCTACAACACGCTCGTGGCCGACATGCGCAGTCTCATGATTATGCGGGAGTATGGCTATCCCGTCATTTTCGACGCCACCCACAGTGTTCAGCAACCGGGCGGGGCGGGGGATCAATCGGGCGGCGATTCCAGATTCGCGCCCGGTCTTGCCCGGGCCGCGGTGGCGACCGGCTGTGACGGGGTTTTCATCGAGACCCATGTCAATCCAGCGGAGGCATTGTCTGACAAGGCCAATGCGATAAAGTTTGCGAAGCTGGGAAAAATGTGGGACACTCTCCGACAGATCGACAGTATAGTATCGAACAGAAAGTGACAACATTGTTAATTGAGGCGTGGTGTTTATGGGAACTAAGATTGTATTGATAGGTTTGACGGTGTTTCTAGCGGCATTTTCGTTTGCGGAACCTCGCGAGATAACCGGATTCGAGATACCCGAGTACGACGAGGAGAACAATCTCGAGTCGCTACTCAGCGGCGAGAAGGCCCGTTTTGGGGACACCAGTGAGGTTGTGATCGATGGTTTGAAGATTGAAACGTTTAAAGACGAGGTAGTCGAGATGACGGTTACGGCTCCCCACTGCATCTACAACCGACAGGAGAAGACTGTAAAGTCGGATTCGAGGATAAGAATCGAGCGCGAGGAGATGGTGATAACGGGGAAAGATTTTGAATACAATGCAGGAAAAGAGCTTTTCAAGATCAACAAAGATGTTAAAGTGGTACTAGCAAACAGAAACTTGAACATTGAAGCGGGAGGCGAATAGATGAAATACAATCTGGCACCGATTTTACTGTTTTCAGTCTTTATAATGTCCGGAGGCTGGGCCTTCGGAGAGGAAGAGTCTAAGCCGCCTAGGGAGAATGATGAACCTGTAACTGTGATAACTTCCGAAAAGATGGTTTACAACAGCGAGAAGCAGACAGCGGTATTCGAGAACAACGTGCAGGTGGAGGACGACAGGTTGTCGCTCTCTTCGGAGAAACTGACGGCCGAGTTTGATGAAAACAACGAGGTGAAATCCCTTTTGGCGGAAGGCAGCGTCTATATGGAGCAGGACGACAAGACCGCATGGGCCGAGTCGGCCTCATACAATGTCGAGACCGGGAAAATGGTTCTGAAGGGAGACCCACTTGTGCGGCAGGGGAAAGACATGCTGCAAGGCGAAACCATAACTTTCTGGCGCGACGAGAGCAGGATGGTATGCGAACCCGATGCGCGTCTGACGATATATTCACAAGACTCAAAAATGCGAGAGCAATTAAATGGCGACAACTGATCATTTGCACGACAAGAGAACACTGATAGAGTCCGTGAATCTAGTTAAAGCCTATCGTCGCAAACGGGTTGTCGACGAAGTCAACATAAGGGTTGGCGAAGGGGAGATTGTAGGGTTGCTGGGCCCGAACGGAGCGGGAAAGACCACCACATTCTACATGCTGATGGGGCTTATACCGCCTACAGACGGGAAAGTGCATTTCAAGGGGCGGGATGTTACGCGTCTGCCCATGTACAAGCGGGCGCGCATGGGTCTCGGCTATCTGGCGCAAGACCCTTCCATCTTCAGGCGTCTAACTGTCGAAGAGAATGTGATGGCCATACTCGAGACATTGCCGATTGACGCGAAAGAGCGCAAGAACAGGTTGTATTCGCTCTTGCGGGAGCTGAAGATCGAATCGCTCGCCAAGCAACCTGCCTATACGCTGAGCGGCGGGGAGCGCCGCCGACTCGAGATAACACGGGCCTTGGTGACTGACCCCGCCTTGATCCTTCTGGATGAACCCTTCAGCGGCGTGGATCCGCTGGCGGTCTACGACGTTCAGGAGATTGTTATGGATTTGCGGGAGCGTGGAATGGGGATATTGATAACGGACCACAACGTGCGCGAGACCCTTTCCGTAGTGGACCGCGCCTATCTTATATGTGAGGGCAAGGTGCTCAGGGAAGGCACCCGTGATTTTCTAGTAAACGACGAGGTTAGCCGGGAGTTGTATCTAGGCTCCCGATTCAGCATGTGACAAAGAAACGGAGGCACAGAAATGCAAATATCAGTGACTGGCAGACATGTCAAGGTGACGGATGCGATAAAGAACTACGCTTACGAGCAGGTTGAACACGACCTGGCCAAGTACGATCGGATTGAGAGCGTGCATGTGATCCTAGACGTGGAGAAATTCCGGCAGATGGCTGAGGTTGTGATTCAGGCGAAAAACCACATACGCGTGGAAGCGGAAGATACATCCGAAGACATGTACGTCTCCATCGACAGCGCTATAGCCAAGGCGGAAAAACAGATGCATAAACTGCGCGACAAGATTCAAGATCATAAATCAGTAGAAGGTCTTGGTCATCTTGAGAGGGATATCCAAGACGAACAGATCTGATTGCCACTGCTCGGGAAGTAGCAGAAAACAGAATAGACAGTGCCTAGCGAATGGTTCAGGTTGCCCACAGACAGAAATGATGAAGGACAGAGGATATGAAAAAGAGTATATCGGTCAATTTGAAAGAGTTTTACGAGTTTGGCAAGAGCCAACTGGATCTCGAATGCGTAACGGGTGAGGAGCACCTCGACCGCAATGTGCAGGAGGCGATCATGAACCGTCCGGGACTGGCCCTGTCGGGATTTCAGAAATATTTCGCCAATGACCGCATCCAGGTTTTCGGACTGGCTGAATACGCCTATCTGCGGGACTTGAGTCAGCAGCAGAGAAAGAAGAGCTTGGAGAACTTCTTCAAGCACAAATTCCCTTGCCTCATACTTGCGCGGAACCGCAAGGCCTTGCCGGAGATGATGGAATTAGCTGAAAAATACGAAATTCCGATCTTGAGGACATCGATGGTGACCTACGATTTCATCCATTCTGCTACAATGTTGATCGATCACATTACGGCCCCGCAGAAGAAGCTGCCGGGCACAATGATGGACATTCGCGGCATCGGGGTGCTCATTCAAGGCGAACCGAGAATTGGCAAGTCGGAGACAGCTCTTGGTCTGCTGGACATGGGCCACAGCCTAGTCGCCGATGAAGTGACACTCATCCGGCGTTCCAGCTGGGGGGGGCTTATGGGGTCTGCGGTTGAACTTACCCGATTCCACATGGAGATCAGAGGGCTTGGAATCATCCACGTTCCCAGTCTTTATGGCATCACATCCGTGCGGGCCGAGAAACAACTCGACATGATCGTCAATCTCCAGAAACCGACCGAAGAGGAGATCAGCAACAAACAAACCGGCGCCGAGAACAACGAACACAAGGCATTTTTCGGAATAAAGATACCCTTGATCAGGGTTCTCGTAAGATCCGGCAGGAATATTGCCCAGATCGTGGAGGCCGCGGCACTCAATCAGAAGCTCAAGCAACTCGGTCACGATGCTACCAAGGAGCTGGATGCGCGGGTCATCTCGGAGTTGATTCAAAAACGAGGTGTCAGTGACTAAAGCGAACGAACATACAAAAACCCTTACGATACAGAACGAACTTGGCATTCATGCCCGGCCAGCCGCGCTTATTGTCAAGGAATCGAATCGGTATGCTTCTGAGATTATTTTGGAAAAAGATGGAAATCGGGTTTCGGGAAACAGTATAATAGGTTTATTGACTCTGGAGGGCAATCCGGGAAGCAAGGTAAAGATAACCGCCTGCGGAGAGGATGCCCGTGAGGCTCTTTCAGCTTTGGAAGAGCTTTTTGAAAATAAATTTTTTGAAGACTGAGCTGTTGCATGACGGAAAGAGACGAAAATCACAATAACACAACTTTGTATGGCATAGGCGTGTCCGCCGGTGTCGTATCGGGTCCCGTACACCTCCTGCATACAGAGGTGGAAAAGATACCGAAACGCAAGATTAGCGAGAAGGATGTGCCTTCCGAAATCGATCGCCTCGAGACAGCTCTGACCAAGACGCGGGAGCAACTTCACAATATCCAGGAAGAGTTGAGCCAGGTTCTCGACACCAAGAGTGCAAGCATCTTTGATGCCCATATGCTTGTCGTCGACGACCGATCCTTCATTGAGGAGATTATAGAAGGAGTCAAGAGAGAGCATAAGAACGTTGAATGGGTTTTGCAGAAGGTTTGCGACAACTATGCCAAGGCCCTATCGAAGATCGAGGACGACTATCTGCGGGAACGGACTTCCGATGTCAAGGACGTTACGCGCCGTATTCTGCGCAATCTTTCGGGAAATCTGCTGAATTCGATCGCCAACTTGACTGAGCCCTGCATAGTCGTCGCACACGACATTCCGCCTTCCGAGACCGCACTCATGAACAAGGATATCGTTACCGGGTTCGCTACCGATATAGGCAGTCCCTCCTCGCACACTGCAATCATGGCCAGGGCATTGGAGATACCCGCTGTGGTGGGGCTTACCGACGCAAGCACCCGGATAGCGGATGGGGACCATATCCTGCTTGATGGCCAGCAGGGCATCTTGATCATTCATCCCACCGAGGAGGAGTTGGAACGCTACGGTTCTCTGGCAGAGAAACAGAGTCAGATACGAACGAAACTGGAAAAGTTCAAAGAGCGACGAGCCGAGACAAAAGATGGCCGCCGGATTGTGCTTTCTGCAAATATAGAGATGCCCAAGGATGTCGCCAATGCCAAGAAATATGGCTCCAATGGCGTCGGGCTGTTTCGAACCGAATTTCTATATCTGTCCGGACACGGTCTACCCGACGAAGACGAGCAGTCAGCGGTCTACACGAAAACGGCTAAGGAGCTCCATCCTGCCCCTTTGATCATTCGAACAATAGATATCGGCGGCGACAAGTTTATATCGAAATACAACACTGCGCCGGAAATAAACCCCTTCCTAGGGTGGCGCGGCATAAGATTCTGTCTTGCTCAAGAGGATATATTCCTCAAGCAGTTGCGATCCATTCTGAGGGCCAGCATCTACGACAATGTCAAAATAATGTACCCCATGGTCAGCAATGCCCAAGAGGTAGTTCAGGCCAACGAGATGCTTGAGACGGCGAAATCCCAACTGCGGGAGAATTCAGTAGAATTCAATGATAATATAGAAGTTGGAGCTATGATAGAGGTGCCGTCCGCGGCCATCACGGCCGACTTGATCGCTCCCTATGTGGATTTTTTCAGCATAGGCACCAATGATTTGGTCCAGTACACCATGGCTGTCGATAGGGTCAATGAGAAGGTGAGCCATCTCTACGAGCCCACGCACCCCGCTATATTGAAATTGATCAAGAGCACTACCGACGCCAAGAAAAGGAAACCCGGCCTATGGATCGGAATCTGTGGCGAGATGGCTGGCAATCCCCTCTGGACTCCATTGTTGTTGGGACTGGGAATTGATGAAATCAGTGCCAATCCCACCTCCATTCCGGAGATCAAGGATGTGATTTGCAATCTGAATATGGAAGAGGCCACCGAGATTGCCGACAAAGCATTGCAATGCAGTTCAGCGAGTGAAGTCGACGAACTATGTTATGAACTGGTGCAGAAGATCACACCCGAGATCGCCAAACTTATAGTCTGATCGTTATGAAAGCAGCGAGACTCATCCTTATAACCTTGATTCTGATTGCCGCCAATTGCGCCTATTCCCAGAAAGTGTTGCGGACGGAGAACGGCATTGTCGACCTTTTGGAAGAGGAGGAGCAAAAGCAGGAACAGCCTTACGAAGAGAATCTCTCTGTCTTCCGGCTCGCGACTCCACAAGAGATCAAACCCCGGAGTCTGCTCTCGCTTCAACACCACGGACAGCTACAGCAAGTAAGGACTAAAGATTTCCGGCACCTAGATAACGCCAGGAAGCACATCGAGGCGGGAAACTGGGATCAGGCGATGCAGGAAATCAATGATGGCCTTGCGCTCCAACCCAAAAATCCGGAGCTTCTCAGAATGGCTGCGATCACCAGCACGATGCTGAATGACTTATATATGGCCAATCACTACTATGATCGTTATCTTGAGATCGATCCAGACAATGTTGAACTTATGACGGCTTGGGCGAGAGTCCTTATAAAGACATACGAAACCGAAAAGGCCACCCGACTTCTGGATCGAGCTCAGGAACTGGCTCCCTCCTATCTACCCGCAAAATTTTACAGGGTGATGCTGTCGATAATAGAGGGCGGCGACGAAATCGACAAACGAGACTGGCTGAAACTCTCCTTTTCGAACAAGACGGCAATTCTGAACGGGATCCGTAGCGAACGTGAGGTCTACCAGGATTTCTTAGGCTCCAGAGGATTCAAACGGTTCTGCAATCTAACAATAGGGGAAGGCAGTGCAGACAATCTCGACCAAATATACGAGACAATCCAAACATATCGCGAGACCGGGGAACTGGAGCACTTGGAGCGGCTTCAGGAGTTGGGATTGGAGGGGTGTTCTGTTCCAATGGAGCGCGCCCTTACACTCTTTAAAAACGGAGATTCAGCGAAAGCCTTGGAGATAACCAGGGAGCTGGTCGACAAGTATCCCGAGGAACCATATATTCTGTACAATTATGGAGATATGCTCAACCGCAATGAAAATCACAAAAAAGCTGAAGAAGTTCTCAGGAAAAGCTTGGATATTGCGGAGCAAGCACAGACAAAGTTTGCGCTGGCGTCTGCACTGATCATGCAGGATAAGACGGAAGAAGGCTGGCAGTTGCTCTTCGAGCTTGGAAAGGAACAACCCGACAAGATGGATGAATGGCTGATGGGCGATTCCCCGCCCCTGCGTCGCATACGAGCAGATCGGCGATATCCCACGCTCTGCAACATGATCGGCATCCCGCCGGAAAGTCAGTAAAGGGGGATGTTGCATAACGTCCACCAAAGCATTAAAGAAAGATATAAAAGAGTGTTTTTATTTTGCAACTGTGGGAAGGATATATTAACTTCGTGCTAATCGATAAAAGTGAAGTATGCTGGGAGAGATGCAATGCGAAATTTTTTTTTAAAGGTGATTAGTGGCGGTAGAAGCAGTTTCACCGCGAAATCTATCGTCGGCCGCAGGGCGGCTGGGGCGGGTCTCGCTGCAACCGCGCTGTATGGGGTCGTTTTAGGCCTTATGTTGAGCATATCCTGCTTCGGGTTGACCGATACCCATACCCAGCAAACACCCTCGATCCCGGAGTATTTCTCGTGGATCAACAATACCAACGAAGGCCCGACCGAGGAGCAGACCCTTATAAATCTGCGTTTCTTCGAGTGGTTGCATGACGAATACGGAATGCAGCTGGGAATCTACGCCTTCGACGCAGGGACCATCGACAGTCAGCGCTACTACGGCAGCATGGAGACCGAACGATTCCGCAGCCAATTCCCGAACGGCTTCGAAAATGTCGCCGATTTTACCGAATCATTCTCCTGCCAGCTGGGACTTTGGGGAGGTCCAGACGGTTTTGGCGATACTCCCGAAGAAGAGCAAGAGCGCACCGACATGCTGGTTAAGCTCTGCCGCGACTACAATTTTCGACTCTTCAAGCTCGACGCAGTCTGCGGACAGTTGCGCGACGACAAGCAGGACGCCTTCACAAACGCGATGGCGCGTTGCCGCAAATACGCTCCGGATCTGATCGTGCTCAACCACCGTCTCAATCTCACCGATGAATCCCGCAAATATACCACGACCTCTCTCTGGGGAGGACGCGAAACCTACATCGATGTCCACATGGCCAACACCAAGACGGCCACCCACAACCGCCAGGGTGCGCTCGAACGCGGTTTACCCCCCAACCTGGAACGGCTGACCGAGGACCACGGAGTCTGCATCTCCTCCTGCCTGGATTTCTGGCAGGACGATCTGGTGCTGCAGGCGTTCAACCGCTGCCTGCTTCTGGCACCCCAGATATACGGCAACCCCTGGCTGCTGCGCGACGAAGAATTTCCGAAACTGGCCCGCATCTTCAACCTTCACTACCGCAACCGCGAGATCCTGGTCAACGGCATGGAACTGCCTTCCAGCTATGGCCCCCACGCGGTGGCGCGCGGCAGTGGTGCAAAGCGCTTTCTGACGCTGCGCAATACGACCTGGCAGCCGACCAACTACACGGTACGGCTAGACCGCGAGATCGGTCTCTCCGGGGAGGGCCCGGTGGAGGTGCGCCGCTACCATCCGTCCGAAGAGATCCTGGGCGAGTTCGACTACGGCGACACCATCGAAGTGACCGTGGACCCCTTTCGCTCCTATCTCCTCATGGCGACCACCGCCCCCTGCGATGAGGTCGGTGTGACGGGTTGCGACTACGAGGTGGTGCGCGATCTGCCCGGCAAGCCGGTCGAGATCAAGCTGCTGGGAATGCCCGGTGAGACGGCCAAAGTGGAGCTGCGTTTGTCCGGCCGCGAATTCGAACGCGCCCTGCTGGACGGCGAGCCGGTACCGCTGGAGGAGGACGAGAGTCTGGAGGTACGTTTTCCCGGCGAGCCCGTGGCCGAGCCCTGGCACATGAAGCTGGGAGATCTTCAGCCGGTTCCTGTTCCCGACGACGCCGAACAGCTCTACGAGGCGACCTGCTATGCGGCCCCCAACGACGCTCTGGAAGTCCAGTCGCTGCGGCGATCGGGCCCCACCAAGATACCCGCGGTCGCCGCCGCCCGCGACGCCTTCTTTGAGCAGGAGCTCTTCTGGAGGCGGGGTATATGGGACCGCTACCTATTCGACGACCGCGACGAGACCTTTTTCGGTGTCTATCGCTACGGGCGGGACCGTAGTCTTGACGGTGGCTGCCTGCGCCTCGATCTGGGGGAGGTTCAGCGGGCGGACGCCTTGGAGATGGACACCATCTGGCAGAAGGAGAAAGAGGACGAGCCACCGTCGTCGATTCGCGCGGAGGTGTCGGACGATCTGCAGTCTTGGCATGAGATTGTCTTTAAGCGCGACCCCGATGCCCGGCCTGAAAAGGTGGATGTGGCCAAAATATGGAACAACGGCGGCAAGCACGAACTCTTCGAGGCCGACCTGTTGCGTTGGAAATCCAGTCCGGACGCCATCCCCGCCTTCCGCTACTTGCGCCTCGCTCCCGCCCCCCGGCGCACGGCTGGGATCGAGCTCGTTCGCGACAACGAGCAGGTCGAGCCGTCCGATTGGCATGCCACGATACTCTTCGAGCCCTGGGATCAAGTGAAGGTCGACAAGGCGTGGAAGGCCACTGTAGAGGTCCCTGCCAATCCCGCCCCAGGGAGTTATCTCTGCGTGGCGGTCGCAGGTGAGCACGGCAAGAACGGCGCCTTCGCCTCCCTGCGGGTCGGCGACGAATGGGTGGGCGCGACCCAGCGGGCTCCCTCGTTCCCCGCGGTCGTCTTCGAATTCGGCCCCAGCCAAAAGGCCTCAGACAACACCTATTTCTTCCCCGTTACCGAAGAGATGCGTGGCCGGGAGATCGACGCCATGGTGCTGGGACTGGAACGCTGCGGCTCAGAACTGGATCCCGAAGTGTGGATGACGACCTATCCCAAGCCTTGGAGATCACGCGACCTGACCTTGGAGTGATGCGGGGGCTCGCACATCCTGATCAGTGCCATTCGGGTTCCGGCCGAATTCCGAATAAAAGTTTGCACAGGCGTCTAAATTTTTGATAACAATAGACGGAAGAAGACGGGGTGAAGAGAGTGTGGATAGCGATTAAATGTGTACAGCAAAGAAAAAGAAATACTTTATAAGATTGATCCCTTATGGGAACTTTTCGTATTAAATGAAAGGATTAGTATATGCGTCAAGCCGTGATGACAGAACCTGGAAAAATAGAATTCCGCGATGTGGAGGAGCCCGTGCCAAAAGAGGGAGAGGTGCTTTTGGACATAAAGAAGATCGGGGTGTGCGGAAGTGACGTTCACGTCTGGCACGGCACTCATCCCTTCACTTCCTATCCGGTTGTACAGGGTCATGAGTTCTCCGCCGAGGTCAAGGCCGTAGGCAAAGGGGTCACCAAGGTTGAGCCTGGTGTGCGGGCGACCGCCGCACCGCAGCAAGTGTGTGGAAAGTGCAATCCCTGCAAGCGCGGGGACTACAACATATGCGATCATTTGAAAGTGCGCGGCTTTCAGGCGCCAGGCTGTGCCCAGGATCTTTTTGTAGTACCGGAGGAACGACTGGTCGCCTTCGACAAATCAATCTCCTATGATGCCGGGGCCTTGATCGAGCCTGCGGCCGTGGCAGCGCACTCGACAAGCCGCGCGCGAGATGTGGTCGGTTGCAACGTGCTCGTCCTCGGGGCGGGCACAATTGGCAATCTCGTGGCCCAGGCCTGCAAATGTCGGGGCGCCAAACAAGTGATGATAACCGACCTGAGCGATTTCAGGCTTGGAATCGCGAAGGACGTGGGAGTGGATGTCGTCTGCAATGTCAAAAACGAGGATCTTTCTGCCAAGATCAAGCAAGTCTTTGGCGAAGAGGGTTTCAATATAGCTTTCGAGGCAGTGGGAGCCGAGGCAACTCTCGACGACGCGATCCAGAACATCCAGAAAGGCGGCGACATAGTTGTGCTGGGCGTGTTCGAGGGAGAACCCCGGGTGGACATGTCGGTAGTCGGCGACCGCGAGATCAGTCTGGTCGGCACGTTGATGTATCGTCAGGAAGACTACGAACAAGCCGTTGAATGGATCGAGAATGGATCCATGGCTACCGAGCCACTCGTTACCAAACACTTTGCTTTTGAGGATTTCGATCAGGCATACCGCTATATAGAGGACAAAGCCGACGAGACACTCAAAGTGGTTGTAGATTTGGACTGATCCGGAAAAACTAACACTTATGATAAGAACAAAAAGGGAGAAGAAGAATGGACCTTTCGATTAGCACTCTTGATTCCGCCATTATTGTAGCCTACATCATCGGGATAATGGTACTGGGCGTCTGGGCCGGTTATAGAAAAAAAACCTCCAGCACGCAGCTGTTCCTTGCCGGCAAGGCTTTCTCCTGGACCGTTATCGGGCCCAGCCTGTTTGTTGCCAATATCTCCACAATCCACCTGATCGGACTGGCGGCGGACGGACACCGCACCGGTCTGGGTGTCGGCAATTTTGAATGGGGCGCGGCGTTTACCCTGATTATACTGGGTCTAGTCTTCGCGCCGTTCTATTTCCGCAGTAAAATCAGCACGCTTCCCCAGTATGTAGAGATGCGCTACAGTCCTCTGGTGCGCACGATTCTGGCTGTTGTTTTCATCATGTCGGCCCTGCTGGTCCACATCGGAATAAGTCTCTACGCCGGGGCCCATATTCTCGAACAATTCTTCGGAATCTCCATGTATGTATCCATTATCGGAATATCGGTTGTTACCGCCATATATACGATAGTCGGTGGTCTCAGGGCGGTGATGATAACCAACCTCGTCCAAACAGTTCTTCTCATTGCAGGCTCTGTGTTGCTTACCGTCCTCGGGATCATGGCGTTGCCGGCGGTTGGCATCCACAGCTTCGCCGATCTGAAGGCGGCGGCTTCTCCCGAACTGGATGTCAGCATGGTCCAGCCGTTGAGGGATTCCTCCGGCGGGATGAATCCGTACTCATGGCTATGTGTCATTCTGGGCTATCCAATCCTTGGAATCTGGTATTGGTGTACCGATCAGACAATCGTGCAAAACGTTCTGGCCGCCAAGACAGAGAAGGATGGCCGCGACGGCGCCATCTTTGGCGGTTTTCTCAAGATTCTGCCGGTCTTCATAATGGTTATCCCGGGGGTCCTGGCGTTTGTGCTCTTCCAAGACCAGATTGGCGACGACCATAACAGCACGCTGTTGGTGATGATGCGGAATCTGCTGCCGAAAGGTCTGCTCGGACTCTTCGCCGCCGGTCTGTTGGCTGCTTTGATGAGCACCATTGAAGCTGCGCTGAACAGCACTGCGACGCTGGCTTCAAAAGACATTCTGGTCAAGCTCAAACCTGACACAAGCGACAGAACCCAAGTATGGGTGGGCAGGGCCACTGCCGCTGTCGTGATCGTGCTGGCCATGATGTGGTCCACCCAAGGCGGCAAGTTCACCAGTATATTCGAGGCCATCAACAAGATCCCCATGGTCTTCGCCCCAGCGATCACTACAATCTTCCTGCTGGGCGTCTTCTGGAAGAAGGGTACCAAGGAGGCCGCGATATCAACGCTCTTCTTCAATCTCATCATCGGAATAGTCTACATGATAGTCGACATCCCGCTCATCGGTTCCCGTCAGTTGGTGGCCGAGGTCTGGGGACTGCCTTTCATGCTGGCCGGCGGCGTAATCTTCATACTCTGCCTGATCGTCTATATCATCGTCAGTCTGTGTACAACGGCTCCCGACCCGGCGACATTGAAGAACCTGACCTGGGAACATCCGCTTGAATTCCTTACCTCGGGCAAGGTGAAGGGCATAACCGACCCGCGAGTTATGGCGGGGATGTTGCTGGCAATCATGATCGTCCTGTACATACTGCTCTGGTAACAACCGGCGGTAAAGCAGCCAAAAACGGTATCAATGTCTGTGTTTATAACTGGGCCGTGGTCTCCATCCACACTTTATGATGGCGTTCCCAGGATTTCTTGAACTTCTTGTAATCGTCTCTGGTTTCAAAAACTTGACTGTCATTCCAGAGCATACGCCAGTCGCCATCCGCTTCCGGCCAGAGAAACACCTGGCCGCGAATCAGCCTGTTGTTGGCATCGATACCGGGATTTTCAGCCGTGCCGTCTCCCGAAATTCGCAGCATGTCCTCGGGCGTCAACAAATCTTCCGTCGCACATTGCAGGTTCTCTTTGATCCAGTCCGAGCGCGTGGCCATGGCCACGTAGCCACCACTCTTTCCCTCACGCTGGTAGGCCCAGTTGAGACATACGCGTGCCGGGGAAACGCCGTGCTCGGTAGAAGAGGTAAAAGCGGAAGACTGGTTTTTGAATGAAAAAAAATCAGAAGTTGGTGAAACGGTATTAGATAGATTACATCAATCAATGATTTTATTCGGAGCCGGGAGAGGAGAAGCGTTAAGAAGGTTTCTTGTAGAAGAAGGTGTTGGCAAGGATGACCGATTTTGGCAATTGGCTCAAGCACTTCTTTCATTGTATAGACAAATTGATCCGAATCTGGTCGAGTGTCGTTGGATAGATGGTGTTTTGGGAAAGAAAAAATCCTTTGGATTATAATAAAAATATTTTATGGGGGTGCATCATGGATTTAAAGCCTTGGTATAAAATAGTTGTTCCTAGGGAAGATTTAAGGGAAGGTAGGCCTTTTGATGCTTCTGAGTTTGCTGTTCATCTGGATCAGATTAGAGACAAAAGGGCACCTGAAGATTATCAATTACCTGAAAGATTTTTTGAACGTACATATCTTACTAAGGGATTAAAAACCCTCTTGATTGAGGTAATACGAAGGCTAAATGGTATAAAAGTAGAAACATCTGCAGTGTTTAATATGTCAACACAATTTGGTGGTGGGAAAACACATGCTCTTTCCTTGTTATATCATTTAGCAAAAGGCAGTAATGAGGCAAAATCATGGAAAGGTATTCCAAATATACTAAAAGAGGCAAACGTAAATGGTATTCCTGAAGCTGCTGTAGCTGTATTCGTTGGTACAGAATTTGACTCTATTATGGGAAGGGGAGGAAACGACGGAACTCCACTAAGAAAAACTCCATGGGGAGAGATTGCCTTTCAATTAGGAGGAGAAGAGAAGTTTAATTTAGTTAAAGAACATGAACAAAAACTGATAGCTCCTTCCAGCGAAGTTATAAGAAAATTATTTCCTGAGAAAAAACCTGTTTTGATTTTGATGGATGAGTTGATGAATTATGTTAATAGGTTTAGGAAAATTGGACTATCGTCTCAGTTGTACAGTTTTATTCAAAATCTTTCTGAGGAAACCAGGGCAAACGATAATATTGTTCTAGCAATATCGATACCTGCTTCAGAACTTGAGATGAGCGCTGAAGATGAAGCAGATTTTATTAGATTTAAAAAAGTACTTGATAGACTAGGTAAACCAGTGATTATGTCGGCAGAAGGGGAAATTTCCGAAATAATAAGACACCGTCTTTTTGAATGGAAAGGTTTACCATCAGAGGCGAATAAGGTTGCTGAGTGTTATGCTGATTGGATAGTTAAACACAGAAATCAAATTCCTAATTGGTTCCCGGTTGATAATGCTAAGGAAATTTTTTGCAATACTTATCCATTCCATCCAGTTGTCTTGTCTGTCTTTGAAAGAAAATGGCAATCACTTCCAAGATTTCAAAGAACAAGGGGAATCTTGAGACTACTTGCACTCTGGGTTTCTTATGCTTTCCAAACCGGATTTAAAGGTGCTTTAAAGGATCCACTTATTTCTATGGGAAGTGCTCCACTAGAAGATCCTACATTTAGAACAGCAGCTTTCGAGCAATTGGGTGAGCCAAGGTTGGAAGCTTCCGTTACAACTGATATTGCAGGCAAGAAAGAATCTAATTCAATTCGACTAGACAATGAATCTGTTGAAACAATTAAGAAATTTCAACTGCACCAAAGAATTGCTAAAAGTATTTTCTTTGAGTCAAATGGAGGGCAGTTAAAAACAGATGCTACACTTCCTGAGATCCGATTAGCTGTTTCTGATCCTAATTTAGATATTGGTAATATTGAAACTGCTTTAGATTCTTTAATTCAAAACTGCTATTTTTTATCAGTTGAAAAAAACCGCTATAAGTTTAGCTTATCGCCAAATCTTAACAAGTTGCTTGCTGATCGTAGGGCTAATATACAAAAAAAAGATATTAAACAGTTGATAAAAAATGAGATTCAAAGTATTTTTTCATCAAATATAGGAATTGAAAGGATTTTTTTCCCCCAACAAAGCAATCAAATTCCTGACAGGGCTTCATTATCATTTGTTATACTCTATCCTGATTTATCAATGAAAGATGAAGTAGAAGTTACTAAATTTATTAATGAGATGACTCAACAATATGGTAATTCTGCAAGATCCTTTAAAAGCGCTTTGATTTGGATAGTGCCTGAGAATGATTTTTCTTTATACGATGAAGCTAGAAAACTAATAGCTTGGGAGACAATTAAACTAGAAGAGGAAGATTTAAAACTTGATGATACGCAGAGAAATCAATTATCTGGTTTTATTAAGAGATCTGAACGTGATTTTAAAGAAGCTGTGTGGAGAACATATAAAAACATCTTTTTATTAGGGAAAGATAATGAATTAAAAAAGATTGATTTAGGATTAATCCATTCCAGTGCTGCCGAAAATATTATTGCATTAATATTAAATCGATTAAGACAGGATGGAGAAGTTGAAAAAGATATAAGCCCAAATTTTATAGCTAGATATTGGCCGCCTGCATTTATTGAATGGAATACGAAGTCTTTACGAGATACCTTTTTTGCATCACCGCTGTTTCCCCGATTATTGAATCCGGATTCTTTAAAAGAAACTGTTGCTAGAGGCGTTGAGAGTGGAATATTAGCTTATGTTGGAAAGAAAAAAGATAAAGAATATTCTGCTTTTTATTATCAAGATAGTATGCTACCTTCAGATATAGAATTTTCTGAAGATATGTTTATTATTCGTAAAACAACAGCTGAAGAATATGTAAAAAATCAGAGGATTCCTTCTACAGAGAATCAGGAAGGGTATAAAAAAATTCCTGTTGGTGGTGATTCAAGTGTACCCGTTGCTGGTGAGGGTTCTACAAAATCTACTTTTACTCAAGAAGTAGAAGAAGGTAAAAAAATATCTTTGTTAAGATGGTCAGGAGAAGTAAACCCACAAAAATGGATGAATTTTTATATGAAAATTTTATCTCGCTTTATCACTAGTGGTGGTTTGAAAATAAAATTGGAAATAGAGATTAAACCTGAAGATGGTATTTCTAAACAAACAGTTGATCAGACTAAAGCAGCATTGAGGGAAATGGGTTTAGATGAAAATATTGAAATTGATGAATAGAATATTTTCAAAAATATTTTATATATTAATCAATAATAAATTTCAAAATGTTGTTTGTAATACAAAAAATTAGATAACAACAAACGTACAATTTAATAATAGAAATCTTTATAGCCTTTTTAGTTTTATGCTGGTGAAGGTATTTTATTAATAATTATAATAGGATAAATAAATGCTGACAACCGGATTAACTAATTTGATATTATTAAGAGGGAATATTCAGAATCCTCATTGGCAAGCAGAAGTCAAAAAGTGGCTGATTTATATTGATAGCAAAGGAGAATTGAATAGATTTATTTCAAGATTAACAAAACAAGATGAAAGAAAGGCCAATGAAGCCTTAGTAGAGATATCATCGGCTTATGTATTAGAGAAAAGATTGAAATACAAAGTTACTGACTGGGAGAAACCAACTTTATCTAATAAGAATGTTGATTTTGTAATTAAAAATGGTTCAGATGAAATATATTGTGAAGTAAAAAGACCAAGCTGGATGGGAGAGCTTCCTAAAGATCAATTAAATAATGATAGATCAAGCAGAAAATGGAAAGCAAAATATATCAATGCAGAGTCTTTTTCTTTTGGCCATTGGAGAAATATTAGAAAAGCGATAAAAAAAGCATATCCAAAATTTTTAAAAGACAAAAAGAATTTGGTAGTAATTCATGATGATTTAAGGGTTCCTATATTAAATGATATAGTAACTAAGGAAATGATTGACATTGCTTTATTTTTAGATAAGAAAGTCCAGGGAAGTTATGATAGTGAACTGGGATACTTTGCTGATTGTAAATATAATAGAGTAGGTGGGATTTTATTTATAGATATAAATCCAGGAAGTGTAAATGAAATATATAAGTCTCTTTTCATAGAGAATCCAAATGCTTTAATTCAATTTAAAATAAAAACAACAGTACTTTGATTATCTTATTAATAATGAAATTTAAGTTCATTATTTAAGGTTAAAGTGTTATAGGATCAAAGCATTATAACATTAAATTTTTGAAAGTAGAAAATGAATAAAAAACAAAAGTATATTTTAAGAATATTATTAAGTTTCATATTTCTTTTTATCTTTACAAGCGTTACCTCTTACCACGAGATAACCTCCTATCATCAAATAGATAATGATTATTATATAGCAATCAAAACAAGACAGATCCAGCCCTTTTACAACAATATATCTATATTGATATGGCTTATCGGAATTTTCTTTTTAATCTTATTTACTTATCTTTATTTTCGGAGATATGATGATTCTATTTATAAAAAAGGTAATGCATAACCAAAGTTGCACTAATTTTGTACTTTGACAATGGAAATCTGTTGATTCAGTAACCTCCTTAATAGGATAACAAGGTTCTCATTACGGTGGTTAACTCTCCACTCTCCCTCTTTTAAGTAGAGAGGAAAATATATATTTGAGATATCACGGTAATGGTTTAGCCAATGTTTGGCAGCCGACCAGAACCCTTCAATACCATTAATATGATTTCTACCCTTTGGTATGCCTTTTTCTTTTAATACTACCACATGATTACCTCTGACAAGTAGGAAGGCATAGGCAAACCAGTCATCGGTATAGTAAAGACTTCCTGCTTTGGTATATTTGGTAATATAAGGCTGCATAGTCTCTTTAGCACGCGATGTGATAGGAAAAGTAAGTACTTTGCCGTATCTGGATAGATACCAAAGACGATGTTTTTGCCGGTTGCACCCCAGCCACGCTTGCCAGGTCTTCTGCCACCAAAGATGTTTTCATCCATTTCAATCTCTCCGGAGAGTCTTACAAGATCTTTGATGTTATCATGATAAATTATTTCTCTAAACATCCTAAAGCATCTCTGGATGGTCAGCTGGCTGTAAGGGACCTGGAATCTTAGACGGTAAGCGAGGGACTCCTAAACAGAAATACTCAATCAATCTCCCTTTCCAACAGGGAGAGATTCGTCTCTTTTTCCAGAGATTCTTAGAGATCTTTCTGGTTAGTCCACAGTTACTACAACGTATCTGACCGGTAGAAAGAGACCAGAATTTTTTACTGCCGCAGCGAGGACATGTTTTCATACTCTCTTTATACTGATTTATCAACAGTTTTTCAAAGTTCTAAGTGCAACGTAAGTATGGGATTACCTTTTTTATTTGTTCAATTTGATATTTTTAGAGAGGTAAGAAAATGGATTATAAGAT
>JAWOBE010000195.1:0-14006 GCA_046498185.1 Desulfatiglandaceae bacterium
TATTGGCGTCGCAATCGGTATTGAAAAAAACCGCAGGTTCAATTTCCTATATCGACCCGGTCCCCTCGCTGTCGTGGCTCCAGGGTCGTTTTTTTGACGTTACGACGCCGTCATCGTTAAGAGAAAAATAAAGACAAGGCCTATTGGTCAAAGAAAAAATGGACAAATACGGTTTTTGCAAAAGCATTAAAGGAATGCAAAAAATGAAATTTCAGGGTCGACATCCGTAAGATGGAATCGCTGCACGGCCCGAAGATACGAATTTATGTGATTGACATTGTTCAGTGTATATTTGAAAATTACACCTTAAAACAACGGGTAAACACTAGAAAAGGAGGATAGTCATGCCGGAATTTGGTTCACCTTTTTCAGGATTGGCAAAAGATCGCAACCTCACGGATCAAGAATTAATCCGTGCGATACGTTTCATGATAGCAGCTGAATATGAGGCAGTTCAACTTTATATGCAGCTTGCCGAATCAACGGATAACAAGCTCGCGATTGAGGTACTTAAGGACATCGCAGACGAAGAGCGCGTGCATGCAGGCGAATTTCTCAGGCTTCTCCGGGAACTTGCCCCGGATGAGGAAAAATTTTATGCCGAAGGGGCCGAGGAGGTCGAGGAAGAAATCAAGAAACTGAAGTAAACTGTAATAGGGCCTAGGCCCGGAGCACGGAAGGGTTTTTGTTCCATGATAAAATCTTATCGAGGCATCCACCCCAGGATCGGGAAAAATGTGTTCATCGCTCCGAACGCAGTGATAATAGGTGACGTCGTGATCGAGGATCATGCCAGCATCTGGTATGGAACCGTCGTAAGGGGTGATAGGTCCCGCATACGAATAGGGGCTTATTCCAATATCCAGGACAATTCCACGGTCCACACCGTCCCGGAACACCCTGTTACGGTGGGGGCACATGTAACTGTAGGGCACAACGCCGTGATTCACGGCTGCGTCGTCGAGGAGGCATGCCTGATCGGTATTGGAGCTGTCATCCTGAATGGTGCGGTGATAGGGCAGGGCTCCATCGTGGCCGCTCATTCGCTTGTGAAAGAGGGCCAGGTGGTTGATGCTTATCGGCTCGTGGCGGGCGTCCCGGCCACGGTTAAACGTGAACTGGACCCGGCAGGGGTGGAGCGTATCAAGGCAACCGCCCGGAGCTATGCAGAGCTTGCTGCTGAACATATATCGATGTTCGATGATATACCGCAATAAACGGAAGGAAGAAAAGGATTTGATGAGAAGAAAACACGCGGAAGTGACCGATCGAGTCGAGATCGAACGCATAATGGCCTTAACGACGATCGGCAGGCTGGCGACGATCGGCGTTGACGGTTATCCTTATGTGACCCCTGTAAATTTTGTTTTTCATGAAGGCAACATATATTTTCATTGCTCACCGAAAGGCGAAAAACTGGACAACCTGCTGCGCGATGCCAGGGTCTGCTTTGAAGTTGATATCCCGCTTGCCTATATCGGCCGTGATTTCGATCCGGAGGGTGCGACTTGCAGTTTGCACCAATTTTACCACTGTGTAATTATCCGGGGCACGGCATCCGTCGTAACCGATGATGTATTGAAAACTGCGGCCTTGAATGCGTTGGTGGCAAAACATGAACCGGCCGCGGATGTCCCCCCGGTGACCGCGGAAATGGAAGGATACCGACGGTGCACTGTCGTCGAGATCAAACCTTCGTCGATAACCGCGAAGAGCGATGTTGGGAAAAACAGGCCGGACGATGAACGAAGGGCGATCGCTCAACGGCTGAAAAAACAAGGTGGATCGGTCGAACGTGAAGCGGTGCGTGCGATGGGTTTCGCCCCGGGCGTATAGAGCCTGTAATGAAATCGTAGTCAGTGAAGCGGCAGCGGAACGGTTGTCGTTGTCGTAATCGATATTACATCGGCGTCGGCGTGGGTATCGGCTGTTTTTCAGGCATTGCGCCCCGGATTCCGGCCGCGCCGGGGATTTCGATGCGGGAGCTTCATATTTCGTAGCTCTCCACGAGGGAGACTCGCTATTTACTGTGGGAGCGGATTGTATCCGCGATCAAGCATTCAGCACCGAATTGAAATTTGAGCGCAAGCATTGGCTCTTACACTGAAGCCTCCCGCATGACACCCCTTCTCCCCGATGAATCTCCCGCATCGAAACCCCCGCCACAGCCTTTATTCTTCTTGATGGAGATCGTAGTCAGTGAAGCGGCAGCGGAACGGTTGTCGTTGCCGTAATCGATATTACATCGGCATCGGAGTATTTGGAGTGCCGAAATGAAATTTTGGCCTGGCCCGCACTCCCGGTTTAGGCGTCGGGGTGGGTATCGCTGTCGAAGGTTGATCGGTTGACGACTTGGAGCTGCGTTCAGCCTTCATTTTCTGAGCGTTGCCGCAAGGCGAAGCGGATTTTGCAGGAGCTCGAGCGCCGAGAGTATGTCCGTAAACACGACGTCGGCTGAAACGAGCGTTTCCGTTGCACAACCTTCTGCGAGAATGACCGCAATTCCCAGCGCGGCTTCTTTTAGCATCGGTCGGTCGTTGCGGCCGTTTCCGATGCAGACCGTATGATCGGTTCCGAGGTTCTGCACATACCGCAGCTTTCCTGTGTCCTGATCGCCGGGTGGCAGCACCGAAACACTGCATCTGACCCCTTCCATTCGGGAACGAACTTTTCCGAAAGTGTCGGCTGTAAGGATATGGACTTCAACATCCTCCGCGAGTTCATTGAGCCTGTCTTTCACCCCCGGTAGCAATTCTCCATCCACAGCGAGGGTGCCGTTATAATCAAGAACAATATATTTAAATTCGAATTCCCTATATCCGGGTACATTTATTTTAATCAAAGTTTTCTCCCAAGACTTAACTCGTGCCCACCGGCATTTCCGGATGGGCACGAGTTTATTAAAATCGCTCCAGCTTCAAAAGTGATGAAATCGTAAAAAGTCAAAACAACCCTGTCCTTCGGGGTCGGGGTCGCTGTCGGGGTCGGTATCGGAAGTTGACCGGCGACCTTTTCGACCCCGATAAGGCGGGGATGGTACTTTTTACGGTTTCATCAAAAGTTATCTGCCAAGAACATACGCGGCCGATGAAAGGGTGTCAATTATTCAATTTCATCGCTTGCGGCGAATTGGTGGATTCCTTATGGAGCAAGGTTTATGAGTTGGCAGGAGAGTCTGAAAGAATCCGATTATCCATCTGAAATGTTGCCCGCATGGCTGGAAGCTGATACAAGAAATAAAGGCGGGTGTAATATTGAGGAGGTATGGATCCAAATGCTTGAAACAGAGGCAACCGGCAGGGTTGATTATTCCCTGAATGCCGGCTTTGATTTCTCGGTGTGCGAACGGATAATCGAAAATATATCCCGGGTGGTTGTGGGAAAGCGCCCTGTTGTAGAGCTGTTGCTGGTGGCGCTGCTGGCCGAAGGCCATGTGTTGCTGGACGATGTTCCGGGGCTCGGGAAAACACTCATCGCCAAATCTTTGGCCAGGAGCATAGAAGGGTCGTTTCGGAGGGTTCAGTTTACGCCGGATTTGCTCCCAGGCGATATTACCGGCTTTACCATCTATGACCAGAAGACGGGACAGTTTACATTCCAGCCCGGACCGGTGGTAACAAACATCCTGCTTGCCGATGAAATAAACAGAACAATCCCCCGAACCCAGTCGAGTCTGCTCGAAAGCATGGAGGAGAGGCAGGTTACCGTGGATGGCAAAACATACAGCCTTCCCCGGCCGTTCTTTGTTGTCGCGACGCAGAATCCGATTGAAATGGAGGGGACCTTTCCTCTACCCGAGGCACAAATGGACAGGTTTCTGCTCAGATTGCGGCTCGGTTACCCCGACAGGGAAGAAGAGATGGCCATCCTGGAACGCTTTCGTGAGGAAGACCCGCTTGAAAGCCTCGAGGCTGTCACCGACCCCTCCCAGATTGCAGAACTTCAGCGGGCGCGCAGAAAAATATGGATTTCAACTCCGGTGCGGGAATATATCGCCGATTTGGTCAGGGCAACCCGTGGCCATGAGTCTCTGCGTTTCGGAGCAAGCCCCCGTGGGTCACTCGGCCTTATGCGGGCAGGCCAGGCTATGGCTGCATTGAAAGGCAGAGACTATGTACTGCCGGATGACGTGAAGACGTTGGCTGTACCGTTGTTGGCTCATCGTTTGCTGCTCAACGAGGAAGAGCATTTGAGGGGTGGAACGGCTGAATATTTTCTCCGGCGTATTCTCGATAGTATCCCTGTCCCTGTGTCCGCCGCCTGAGATTGTGTCATGGAAAGCAGTGAAAACCGTGTGGCAAGCCTATTTATTGTCCCTCCGGTTGAATTTCTGGTGGGAATTGTCCTTTTCTCCGCGTTGTTATTTCGCCAGAGGGATCTTGCGATTATAGCTTTCGTGGTCCTGGGTATAGGGCAGGGGGCGAGGTTGTGGAGCCGGTTCAGCCTCGCCGGAATTAAGTGCGACTGCCGCGTAGATAAAGAAACAGTCTTCCCTGATGAAACGCTTACGCTTAATGTGTCAGTTCAAAACGCCAAATTCCTGCCGGTCTGGCTCAGGGTGACGGTGCCCTTGGAAGAGGCACTCAGATTTTCTTTTCAGGAAAAGCCTGTCAATTCTGTCAGCGAGGAAACCGGTTTGCTATGGTATCAGCGGGCCGGTTTCGAACACCGGCTTATTGCACTGCGAAGAGGTGTCCATCATATTGGACCGCCTCGAATCGTCGCAGGAGATCTGCTGGGGTTTTTCCCCAGAGAAAAGAAGCAAACCGGAAAACTTGATGTCATTGTGTATCCCAGGCTGGTTCCCCTGAAGCACATGTCATTTCCGAGAAATGATTTTTTCGGCGTTCCGGGAAAGAAAAGCCCGGTTCAAGACCCGGTCTACATCCTGGGCACCCGGGACTATCAGCATCGTCAGCCTGCCCGCTTTATACACTGGAAGGCGAGTGCCAGGTACAACCGGCTGCAGGAGAAGGTTTTCGAACCTTCGAAACAGGAAAAGATTTTGCTTTTGGTGGATGTGGGCCGATTCGAAGAAAATGACGCCCGGGAACTCTTCGAGCAGATGATCGAGGCGGTGGCTTCACTTGCTGTCCGGTTCCACCAGGCGAAATGCTCGGTGGGATTTATTACAAATGGTTTCGTGCACCAAGGCCCTTCAATTCTTCGCGTAAGAAGAGACAGCACAACCCCGTCCTCGATCCTCAACATCCTGGCAAGACTGGAGATACACCAGACTCGAAGTCTCGCCGAAATGCTCGATAACGGCTCGGTGCTTCCCTGGGGAGTGAGCTGCGTCTACTTTTCATACCGGCGGTCGGATGCAATATCCGATGTTGAACGGTATTTTCAGAATGGGAAAATACCAGTGACGTATATTTTTTGTGACCCCGGGACCGATGTTAATAAAAATCAGAAACATAAAGGGCAAAGAGTATACCGGTTGGATGAAATTCGGGCGTTGGAGGCAGCTTAAAAACCGTGAGAGTCAAAAGCGACATACTGCTTCTTTTCACTCAAGCTGCGATGGAATTGAGCTGGCTTTTCGCCGCAGGATCATTCCTGATGATGTCCGCTGCACATCGTACTTTTCCGCTGTTTGAAGGTTCAGTCGTTTTTTTACTGGCGATTTTGCTTACACGAATAACCCGGGGTAGGGGTTTAAGGGTTATCTGGGTGTTGGGGCTTCAAGTTTCGGGATTTTTGCTTGGGGTTTCAAGTATGTTGTATTCTTTTTTTAGCCCGCATTTATTTTCGTATTTTAATCCGGAATGGATTTTATATATTTTTAACAGGTTACAAGGTGCGGCTGATTGGCTGGCGTTTATAATCCTGCTTGTTTTTGCCTTTGTTTCCTGGCTGAGCGGGGTGGCGCTTGCACGCAAAACAACTGATTATGCTCTTGTGTGCTCTCGCTTTGATTTGGGCCTCACGGTGCTTTTGTGTCTATTCCTGGTAAAATTTCTATTCCTGGTGAAGGGAGGAATCCAATTAACGGCGCCGACAGCGGAGGCGATGATTTATCCGTTTTTTATTTTCGGCCTTATTGCGGTTGGATTAGCCAGGAACGGAGAAACGCCTTTTAAAGGTTTTATTTCCGGCTACAGGGGAATTGGTTTGCTTATAAGTTTTGGGGGTGTTGCCTTGGTTCTCGGAACGGGCTTGGTACTTTTTTTTATGCCTTTTTTGCAGGCCGGTGCCGAGATGGGCTATGCGGTGTTGAAAAGCGGGGCCGAACCACTTGGTCGCGTATTTGTCTCTATTTTACGATTTTTGTTTGCCGGAGCCAAAATGCGGTCTGAGCCGCCTGCCACTTCTTCTCAAGAGGATGGGAGTGGCCCGGTTTTGCCGACTGAAGGAGGCTGGGAGAGCGGTATTGTATTACAAATCCTGGGCTGGGTATTACTGGTACTTGGGGTGATTGTCGGAGTTTTCCTGTTGGGTTTGGGCCTATGGTATCTATTCGTCTGGCTTTCTTCGAGAACTTCCACACAGGAAGGAAGACCTGTGGTGAAAGCAGGCCTGCTAAAGTGGTTCCGGGGCTTGCATGGACTTCTTTTATCTTTCTGGAGAAGTGTCATACGCATTTTTGAAGTTTACAAAAATGGTGCACAGTTTTTTTATTTTCTTATAAAGTGGGGGAGAAGGAGCGGAATGCAGCGGCTCGTGAATGAAACCCCTTGCGAATACGGGCAACGCCTGAAAGATCGATTTCCCTTGCTGGGGCGGGAAATATCGTGGATCGTAGATGCATTCAACCTTGAAGCATATCGAGAGGAGCCGGTTGACGACGGGCGAATGAAAGTGCTGAAGCAAGCGAGAAGAAGACTTCTCCATGTCGCGAACTGGCCGTCACGGCTCAAATCCAGATTTTTGCGGTGAACATACCTGCCCTCTTGTCTTTAACCCTATAATCGGCGTCGGCGTCGGTATCGGCTGTTTTTCAAATAGGCCGTAGGTCGGGTTTCCATCCCCGACATGTTATCGTTGTCAGCGAAGCGGTTGTCGTTGTCGTAATCGGTTTTTTGGAGTGTCGAAACGATGTTTTGACCTGGCCCGCACGGCCGGTGTAAGTTTTGGTAGCGCCTTCGGCGCGAGATTTAAAATTTTAGACAGGATTGACAGGATTGACAGGATGTTGGCCTCGCGCAGAGACGCAAAAGCGCAGAGAACAGAAAGAAAAAAAGGATAAGGATACTCATCGGTGAATGACGATGAGGATATATGTCCCGAAAAATAAACGGGTTCATTTTTCCGGACGAGCATCCCCATCTACACCTGTGCTGCCGCACAGCTGCCCTCGAATTCGAGGGTTCACCGATGAGAGACTTAGTATTCCCCGTAGGTCGGGTTTCCATCCCCGACATGTTATCGTTGTCGTAATCGATTTCCCCTCGGCGTCGGCGTCGGTATCGTCTGTTTTTCAGGTAGTGCTTTTGGATTCCGATTTGCTAACCGCTAAGAGCTAATGGCTAATAGCTTGGGTTTCCGGCTGCGCCGGGGGCTTCGCTGCGGGAGCTTCATATTTCGTAGTTCTCCACGAGGAAGACTCGCTATTTTTTGTGGGAGCGGTTTTTAACCGCGATAAAGCAATCAGCACCGAAGTAGATTGACACGCAAGCTTTGGCTCTTACACCGAAGCCTCCCGCATGAGACCCCTTCTCCCCGATGAATCTCCCGCATCGAAGCCCCCGCCACAGCCTTTATTCTTCTTGATGTAAGTCGTTGTCAGTGAAGCGAAGCGAAACGGTTGTCGTTGTCGTAATCGATCTCAGGTAGGCGTCGGTATCGGCTGTTTTTAAAGTAGTGCTTTTTTCCGCCAGCTAAGAGCTAACGGCTAACGGCTAATGGCTGGTGGCTGATACCTTCGGATTACGATACGCACCCTGGAGGTCCTGGACGAATTTTCATCAAGCTAGTGTAAAATTAATTGTCTTGACAATGGAAGATGATTTAATATACTGACTTTTTACTTGAATTTCCGAATCGGGCTTCTTGGGTCCGGTTTATGGTTTTTGCTGATGATCGTCGATTTAAACACGATTTCAAGTGTAACCCGCCGTTTTCATTTCACATTGGAACCGGAACGGTGGAAGGCGGACGGTGATTTCGATCAGATTTTCGGGCCTGCTGGTCCTATTGAAGCCAGTATATCGATCTATAGAGCCGGGAGCAAGTTTGTACTGAACGGCGAGATATCCGGAAAGCTGCTTGCAAGGTGTGATAGATGCCTGGATGTTTTCGAAAATGATTTCTCCACCGCCTTCGAGATATACCTGATGTTTCCTGTAGAGGGTGACATCATGGAGGAAACGGAGCTCGACGATCAAGATATGGGTGTTGATTTCGTGACAGGTGATGAGGTGGATCTTGCCGCAATAGTCCGTGAACAAATTCACCTGGCTATGCCGATGAAGGTCTTGTGCAGTGAAAATTGCGCAGGAATATGCCCTGGATGCGGTGCCAACCTGAACAGGGAGCCCTGCCGTTGCAAGAGGGAAAAAACATCACTTTGTTCACAGCTCGAGAGAATAATAAAGAATTGACCGAATAGGCGCCGATTCGTTAAAGGTTGGATTTATAAGTGGAATTAGCAATCGTTTTCGGTTGAGCGCCGGGAGAGAAAAAATGGCGGTACCAAAGAAAAAGAAATCCAAATCACGGAGGGACCAGCGTCGTTCCCACGATCATTTGAGAATGCCGCAGGTTGCCGAGTGCCCCCAGTGCCAGGAACCTGTATTGCCCCATCACGTTTGTCCGGAATGTGGAACATACAGGGGCAGAACTATTTTAAAGGAAAAAGAGAGCTGAAATGAAAGTCGCCGTGGACGCCATGGGCGGGGACAACTCTCCGCGAGTGGTTGTGCAGGGCGTGCTGGAAGCCGTGTCCGAACCGGGCGTGGAAGCGGTGCTTGTGGGGGATGAGCGAGCGGTAGTTTGTGAACTCGGGGCCGGAGGTTTGCCGGACGGGGTTAATCTTCATCACTGCAGCGAAGTGGTGGGTATGGACGAGCCTCCTCTGAAGGCCGTACGCATGAAGCGGGAATCATCTATTCGCGTGGCTTTTGAACTGGTGAAGCAGGGAAAAGCCGATGCGGTCGTAAGCGCCGGTAATTCAGGTGCCATGCTCGCGGCGGGGATATTGGTCCTCGGTCGGCTGGAGGGAGTCGAACGGCCTGGTATAGCCAGTATTTTCCCTGGGCAAAATGAACCGGTGGTTATGATGGACGTTGGTGCCAACGTGGATTGCCGTCCTTTCCACCTGTTTCAATTCGGTGTTATGGCCGATGCGTTTTGCCGTGTTTGCCTGGACGTGGATTCTCCCAAAATAGGTCTTTTGAACATAGGCGAGGAAAACCACAAAGGTAATGAAGTTGTACGAAACGCTGGCGAACTGTTTCGTGACTGCCCCTTGAATTTTTTCGGAAATGTCGAAGGCCGGGACATTTTCAACGGAAAAGTTGATGCGGTGATCTGTGATGGTTTTGTCGGGAATGTGGCGCTCAAATTAGTCGAAGGTGTTTCAGAGGCTCTTGGACGGTTTTTCAGGGATGAGTTGATGGGAAGTGTTCAAGGTAAACTGTCTATGTTGTTCGGGCGGCGCGTATTCAGCCGGTTTTTCGAAAAATATAATTATCAGGTTTACGGTGGAGCGCCATTGCTTGGGATAAAGGGCGTCGCAATAGTTTGCCACGGCGGGTCTTCGTCAAGAGCCATCAAAAACGCTGTTATAATGGCGGCCAGGTATGCCGCCAGCGGTGTTGCGGAGAAAACCGCCCGAGCCGTAGCTTCTTTCGGCCAATAAAAAAGATCGGTGATTGAGGCGCTTTTATTAGTATAGTTTGAATGGCAGGAAGGGAGGGATACGGCGTGTCCGATAACAGTCGTGTAGTGGTTATCACCGGCGGGTCCAAAGGTATAGGCAGGTCGGTGGCCCTGCGTTTTGCAGCGGAAAAAGCCGATATTGTTTTGATCCATTACGATCCCGACGAAGATGATGCCGCGCGGACGGTGGGGGAGATAGAATCACTGGGTGCGGCCGCCGAAAGTGTGAAATTGGATGTATCTTCAATGAAAGGGGTTGAAGAAGCATTCTCTGGTATTGTGGAAAATCACGGCCGGGTCGACGTGTTGGTAAACAATGCCGGTATAACCCGGGATATGCTGGTTATGCGCATGAACGAGCAGGATTGGGATGCGGTGATAGCGGTCAATTTGAAGAGCGTATTCAATTGCACTCATGCGGTTCTCCGAACGATGGCCAGGCAGCGAAGCGGCCGCATCGTAAATATCTCATCGGTTGTGGGGCAGATAGGTAATGCCGGACAGGCTAATTACGCCGCTTCGAAGGCGGGGATTCTCGGATTCTCTAAAAGCGTAGCGAAGGAAATGGCGGGACGGGGCATCACCGTCAATGCCGTAGCACCCGGGTATATAGACACCGGGATGACTTCAGGGCTTCCGGATAAAGTTAAGAAGGAGTTTCTTTCCCAGATACCTCTGAGGCGGATCGGACGCCCGGAGGATGTTGCCGAGGCGGTTTACTGGTTGAGCACAGATGCGGCCGGTTATATAACCGGCCAGGTTATTCATGTAAGCGGCGGCATGTATATGTAATGTTATTGATGCTTAATTGTTTGTGTTAGTATCTATTAAGGTTGGGTTGATTGTTTGAGGCGGTGGGTCAGCAGAGCATCTAATCCCTGTTTGCGTCCGGCCGCGTGCGTGAGAAAAAAAAGAAAAATCAGGAGGTGGAGCTGTATGGCATCCGTTGATGAAAAAATCAAAAAAATTATTTGTGAGCAGCTTGATGTCGATGAGAAAAACGTGGTTCCGGAAGCTTCTTTTGTAGACGATTTGGGAGCCGATTCCCTGGATCAGGTGGAGCTGATTATGGCGATGGAGGAAGAGTTTGAAATTTCCATTCCTGATGAGGATGCGGAAACCATAAGAACGCTCCAGGATGCTATAAATTACATTGAAAAGGCGATAGAAAATAAATAGTGCTCATCCGGAAATGCCGGATGTGAACTAATGCGAACTAAATAGATTTTATTGCCGTTCAAGGCCTCGACCGCTGTATGTATAAACAACGGTTGGGAGATACGGAGTCAGCCGGGGAATTTTCCCCGGCCGGAAATTTTAAACTTCGGGTGCTTTTGCACGACTTCCTGCAAAACCCTTAGGGCCGGGGACACCGGGGAAGCTGAACATGAAACTTTTCAAATCGGCCTGCGGGAAGAAACCCCTGTGATTTAAGTGCACCCTCAGTGCCGCGGTTCATGGATCCCGATAGATGTTTTGGTATGGCACCGCCTCCGCTGTAGAAGTGGATGTGCCGGTGGCAGGTCCTTCGACCGATGGCCCCGCTGATAAGAGGAAGGATGCAATGACAAAAAGGGTCGTTATAACAGGCTTGGGGATGGTGTCGCCCCTCGGAGTCGGGGTAAATGAAAATTGGGAAAATGCCTGCGCAGGAAAATCCGGCATAGGCAACATCACCAAATTCGATGCCAGTGATTTTTCGTCGCAAGTGGCCGGGGAAGTGAAAGGATTCAACGCCGAGGACTATCTGGACAGACAGACGGTGCGCAGGTTTGATGTTTTCATTCATTACGCGATGGCGGCCGCTCGAATGGCGATGGAAGATTCAGGGCTCAAAATCGACGCCGCAAATGCTTCCCGCGTCGGTTCGGTCACCGGTACCGGCCTCGGCGGGCTGAGTATGCTTGAGAATTTTCATAGCATTCTCCTTGAGAAGGGACCTCGCAGAATCAGTCCTTTTTTCATCCCCGGAATAATAGCGAATATGGTTCCGGGCCAGATCGCGATAGAATTCGGGGCAAGAGGTCCGAATCTGTCGATAGAAACAGCCTGTGCAGCAAGCTGTCACGCATTGGGCGAAAGCTACAGAATGATCAAGGAAGGCATCGCCGATGCCATGATCACCGGGGGGGCGGAAGCGGTTATAACTCCCTTGGCGGTTGGTGGCTTTTGCTCGATGCGGGCATTGTCTACGAGAAACGATGAACCGGAGAAATCTTCCCGTCCGTTCGAACGCGATCGAGACGGCTTCATAATGGGCGAAGGCGCCGGAATTCTCATTCTTGAAGAACTGACTTCGGCACTGGACAGGGGCGCTCACATCTATGCGGAGGTGGGAGGATACGGGCTCAGTGCTGATGCATACCATGTTTCGGCGCCGGACCCGGAGGGTGCGGGTGCAGTAAGCTGTATCAAAATGGCGATCGAAAGCGCGGGCATTGCGCCGGAGGACGTAGACTACATCAATGCTCACGGAACATCGACGGTACTTAATGATTTGTCGGAAACCGTGGCAATAAAAAAGGTGTTCGGCGAACATGCATACAAACTTGCGATCAGCTCCACGAAATCAATGACCGGGCATCTTCTGGGTGCGGCCGGGGGTGTGGAGGCTGTTTTTACAGCCTTGACGATTCGTCGGGGAATCATACCGCCGACGATTAATTATGAAACGCCGGATCCAGAATGTGACCTCGACTATGTTCCTAATGAGTTTCGGAAAGCGGATGTTCGTGTCGCTTTGAGTAATTCATTCGGATTTGGTGGAACCAATGCATGTATCTTGTTGAAGGCCTATGAAAATGAATGATAACAGGAGAAACGGTGAAGTGATTAAACTGGCACTGGGTTCCGATCACGCCGGCTTCGGATTAAAAAAGATCTGCATTGACTATCTTACCGGACGTGGCTGGATCGAGGTCACGGATTTAGGAGTTCACGGAACCGAATCCTCGGATTACCCCGCAGTGGCCCATGAAGTGGCGCTGGGCGTCGCCGAAGGACTGTACGACAGGGCCGTGCTTATTTGCGGCACCGGTATCGGTATGAGTATAACAGCCAACAAGCACAAGGGGGCACGTGCGGCGCTTTGCCATAACCTCTATACGGTCAGGATGGCCAGGATGCACAACGACGCCAATATCCTGGCCTTCGGGAGCCGGGTTATCGGTGATGGTCTTGCGATGGAGATGGTGGACCTGTTTCTGAATACCTCGTTTGAAGGGGGCCGGCATAAGAAGCGTGTGGACATGATAGAACCCCCGCGTCGCCTTTAAAATATGGCTTATACGGCAGCGGATTCAAGCCGCTGTCCCCGCCTGCCGCCCGCCTTTATTTTAAATTCAGGAGAGGAATTTTTTTGGCACGACCTTCCTGGAATGAATATTTCATGTCTATTGCCGAACTGGTGGCCACTCGGTCCACATGCCTGCGTCGGCACGTCGGGGCTGTTCTCGTCAAGGACAGGCGCATTCTCGCAACAGGGTACAACGGTGCGCCTGCAGGCATCAGGCATTGTGAAGAAACAGGCTGCCTTAGACAAAAGCTTTCAGTCCCGTCCGGGCAGCGGCATGAGCTGTGCCGGGGTCTTCATGCAGAGCAAAACGCGATAATTCAGGCTTCCTACCATGGAATTTCGATCGCAGGCTCGACGCTGTACTGCACTGACCAGCCTTGTATAATTTGTTCCAAGATGCTTATCAATGCCGGGATTTCCGATATTTTTTTCCTGAATCCATATGATGACCCCCTTGCGGAGGAGATGCTCGAGGAGGCTGGTATACGGCTTGTGAGGTGGAAAAAATGAAATGCCCGTATTGCGGTGAAATCGACAACAAGGTGATCGATTCCAGGCTTAGCAAAGACAGCCGCGCTATACGGAGGCGCCGCTGTTGCCTTCAATGCGGTCGCAGGTTTACCACATATGAAAAACTGGAAGAAGTGCTTCCGATGGTGGTGAAAAAGGACGGCCGCCGAGAACCTTTCGACCTCGGGAAAATTACACGGGGAATCCGCATGGCCTGCCAGAAGAGATCGATAAGTGTCACCAGCATTGATGAATTCGTCGATTCACTCGAGGTTTACTTCCAGGAGCTTGGGCGCAAAGAGGTCGACAGTTCGGAGATCGGCGAAAGGGTTATAGGTAAGCTCCGTGAGTGGGACGAGGTCGCCTATGTGCGATT
>JAWOBE010000004.1:0-24334 GCA_046498185.1 Desulfatiglandaceae bacterium
GTCGAAATGGGTTTGAATCCGGATGACTATTGGTGGTACCTGGAACTGCGCAAATTCGGTTCAGTTGCTCATTCGGGTTTCGGCCTCGGGTTTGAGCGGCTTGTGCAGTTCGTAACCGGGCTTTCGAACATCCGCGATGTTATTCCTTTCCCGCGTACCCCGGGAAATGTTGCGTTTTAAACCGGTTTCGGCCGCTTGGAACAAGAAAGAGAATCACCCCCGCAGGAACTGGATGTACCAGACGACGATTTCATTGCCGAAAAAAAGGTAAATAAGGGCGCCGAGCGCCAGGAAAGGGCCGAAGGGTATCCTGGCTCGCGCCCCTTTACCGCTCGCAATAATGAAGATCCCGCCGATGAGGGTGCCGGCCAGCGCCGAAATCAACACTACAATCGGAAGCGGGCGCCAGCCCATCCATGCCCCTATCATCGCTATCAGCTTGATATCTCCACCCCCCATTCCCTCTTTCCCTGTCAGCAGTGAATGGCCGGATGCAATAAGGTAAAATGTTCCTCCGCCTGCAATCATACCGATCAACGATTCGAGGGGTGAAATATATGGAACAATAAACGAGGCGAGAATACCTATGATGATTCCGGGTATGGATAATACATCGGGAATAATCATGTGGTCGAGGTCTATGAAGCTTATTACCACCAGTGAAAGTGAGAATACCAACGTGTGTAAATATATGAGGCTCAAGCCGTGGCGGAGGAAGAGAGCCAGGCTTAATGCGCCTGCGAGCACCTCGACCAGGGGGTAGCGAAAACCGATCGGTGCTTTGCACTGCCTGCAACGGCCCCTTAAAATCAGGTAGCTCAAAAGCGGGATATTGTCGTACCATCTGATAACTGCTGAACATGTACGACAATGGCTTCCGGGATTCACAATGGACATCTTTTCCGGAATACGATAAATACATACATTCATGAAACTGCCGAGCACCAGGCCCAGCAGGAATGACAGCACTGAGATATAAGTGTTAATGTCCATCAATTTTCCTGTATTGGTTGAAGTCGAGCCTTGTTGTGCCAACCCTAAGACGTCGCAAAGGTTGCGAGGAATATTTATGGCAAAATTAAATCCCTCCGTGCAAGGGAAAAAACCTCAGATCTTTTCAATAAATTCGGATAATCCGCAGCAGCGCTTGATCAACCGGGTCAGTGGAATACTGGATGCCGGAGGTATAATAGCCTATCCGACGGATACCTTCTACGGAATAGGCTGTGATCTTTACAACAAGCGAAGTATCCAGGCGATTTACCGGATTAAAAACAGGCCGCTCAAAAAGCCTTTCTCATTTGTATGCGACAGTTTGAAGGAAATCAGCCGATACGCGGTGGTTTCCAATTACGCATACAAGACGATGAAACGCATGCTGCCGGGCCCCTATACATTCGTGCTTCAAGGAACCAGGCTGGTTCCGAAAATGATGCTTACCGCGCGCAAGACGGTGGGCATAAGGGTGCCTGCCAACAATATCTGCCTGGCATTGGTTAAAACGCTCGGCAGGCCCATAATAAGCACCAGCGCCGGTTGTGATGATCCCGTTGATATCCTGGACACCCACGGCGCATTTCTGGATGCAATCATCGACGGAGGAGTGCTTTACCAGAGCCCTTCGAGTGTTATCTCCTTGATAGACGATGAACCTGTGGTTTTGCGCGAAGGGAAAGGGGACATCAGCTCGCTGTTTTAAGAAGTGCCGCCGTTCCAGCGATACTCGATCCGTGTTCCCCCGCTCCGTGTCGCATTCAGCAAGGCACCTGCAATGTGCTCGCCTATGAGACGCCAGAGATTTAAGCCCTCCGGCCGAGGGTATACGAGTTGCGCTTCCCCCTCCACACCGCCCAGTTGCCCGGCTGCATCGACCGCGTCCTGGAAGTTACCCAATTCATCGACAAGCCCGAGTTCTTTTGCCCGGGCTCCGGAAAAAATTCTGCCGTCCGCGATTTTTTCTATTTGCTCTTCAGGTAAGTTTCTGCCCTCGGCCACTTCTTGAACGAACTGCTTTTGAATATCCCCCAGGAGCTCGTTCAACAAGTCGCGTTCCCGATCTGTCAATTTCCGGTGAGGCGAACCGATATCCTTGTAATCGCCGCTTTTGACAACTTCGAGGGAAATGCCCAGTTTAGCGAGTAAATCTTCCACCCGAATGAATTCAATCAACGCCCCGATACTGCCTGTTATGGAGCCGGGGTTTGCAAAAATTTGCGTCGCTGCTGAAGCTACATAATAGCCTCCTGATGCCGCAACTGCTTCGACCGAGGCGACCACAGGCTTGGCCTGGACGGTCTTTTTAATTTCCCGGTGAATTTCCTGTGTCGGGCCTACCGACCCCCCGGGCGAGTCGATTCTTAGCACTATGGCTTTTATCCGTTTGTTTTTCCTGAAATCCACCAACTGGCAAACAACAGCCTGGGAATCAACAATGGGTCCTTCGACAGGGATGACTCCAATCTGTTCCGAGCGCGACAACAAGCCGGAATGTCCCGAAAGGTGAGCGATGACCCAGAACGCAGCGATAAGGATGATGCCGACCACTAAAATGACTCCGAGGGCACTCAAGACGGGATGTTTTTTCTGGGTCATTTTAAAATCAAATCCTATTTGCAATTCGAAAAAAATGCCGGGGGCAGGGCACTGGTGCCCCCGGCATTGATCCTACAAGGATTCAGGACTGAAAATCATGTTTCGGAAGATTCTCCAGATGATTCCTTCGAGTCGGAATCGAGGTTTTCGTCATTTACCGGCTGATCCCCTTCGGCCTCATCCGGTTGGAGGTTCATCATTTCCTCCCTGAGAAGTGCACCAAGGTTGGAAGTTGCTTCCTCCTGATTGTCAACATAGCTTCTGTAAATATCTTTTTCGGAAGTTTCTTCGATGCGTTTGACGGAGAGGCCAATTTTTTTCTCCTGCCGCGAAACGTTAATGACTTTGGCCTGAATAACATCGTCTATTTGGAAACGGGAAAGTGGATTTCCATGGCGATCCCCGGAAATCTCGGAAATGTGTACCAGTCCTTCTATGCCTTCTTCCAGTTCCAGGAACAGTCCGAAGTCCGTTATATTTGTTACCGTGCCGGTTACCCGGGTGCCGGGTTTGTACCTGTGGGGGATTTCATCCCAGGGATCCTCGGTGAGTTGTTTAATACCGAGTGAAAATCGTTCATTTTCTTTGTCTATATTAAGTACGACGGCCCGGACGACCTGACCTTTTTTGTAGATTTCGGATGGGTGCTTGACCCTCTTGGTCCATGAGAGATCCGAAATGTGGACGAGACCGTCTATTCCTTCATCTATGCCTATGAACACCCCGAAATCGGTGATGTTTTTTATTTTGCCCTCGATGGTCGTGCCGACCGGGTATTTTTCTTCTATGACATCCCACGGATTTGGTTCAACCTGCTTCATGCCGAGCGAAATTCTTTTCCGTGCGACATCGATATTGAGCACCATGCTACAAACGATATCCCCGACATTCAAAAGCTGTGAAGGATGACGCACTTTTCTTGTCCAGGACATTTCGGAAACATGTATCAAACCCTCGACACCTTGTTCCACCTCCACAAAAACACCATAGTCGGTAAGGCTCACGACCCTGCCCTCGATCGAAGAACCAATGGGGAATTTCTTTTCAGCATCGCTCCATGGATCGGGTGTCAACTGCTTGATGCCCAGGGATACTCTCTCCCTGTTCCGGTCGAAATTTAACACTTTGACCTTTACAAGATCACCTACCTGATGCATTTCCGAAGGATGACCAACCCGTCCCCAGGACATATCCGTAATATGTACCAGACCGTCGATGCCCCCCAGATCGATGAAGAGGCCGTAATCGGTGATATTTTTTACTGTACCTTCGACGATGGCGTCTTCTTCGATATTTTTGAGTGTCTCTTCCCGCAATACAGCCCTTTCGGCTTCGAGCAAGGCCCGGCGGGAGAGCACGATATTTCCGCGTCGCTTGTTGTATTTGACTATCTTAAAATCATGCTCGGTGTTGACCAGGGAGTCCATGTCTTTGATAGGCCTGAGATCAACTTGTGAGCCTGGAAGGAAGGCCTGGAGCCCGATATCGACGGAAAGCCCCCCCTTGACTCTGGATACGATTTTGCCCCGGATGGTTCCGTTGCTTTCGTAAATTTCCTTTATTTTGTCCCAAACCTTTATTTTGGCGGCCTTTTCTTTGGAAAGCTTGATCGTCCCTTCCTCGTCTTCCCGGCGTTCGAGAAGAACATCCACTTTGTCCCCGACTTTAGCTTCTATGTTGCCGGCGGCGTCAGTGAACTCCTGGAGACGGATTTGACCCTCGGATTTGTAGCCGATGTCGACCAGCACGAATTCCTTGTCAATCTGAACAATTTCTCCGCGGACTACCTCTCCCTCCTGGATGCTTTTAAGACTTTCTTCGTATAGCTCCATGAAGTCGGCTTCATCTTGAGGCTCGTCGGTTTGTTCATCACCGTCGGGAATGGTGGAATCGTTAAACTTGATTTCTTCTTCGGCTGTGCTTTGAGTTGTTTCCGAATCGATCGGCTCGTTTTGGGTTAGTTCGTTGTTTGGTTTTTCCATTAACCTGAGTACCCCCTCCGTCATTTTTCCATCTGGACCGCATTTAAATAAAAGACTCTATCAAACATTTTTTGCGAATTCAAGTATTCTATCGCCAAAAATCATCGTATTCTGAAATAGTTTTAATTTGAAACCAGGCAGGACCTATGGATTTATGTGCTTCAGAATGAGCGACACGACCTCCTCGCGGTTTAAACACCCGGTTTCTACTACAATTGCGTCTTCCGCAGGTTTCAACGGGGCGAGCTTCCTGGTACTGTCTCGTTCGTCTCGTTCTTTCATTTCCGATGCGACATTTTCTAATGGGACCGAATCACCCTTATCGAGCCTTTCAAGATATCTCCTGCGAGCTCTGATTTCCGGCGGGGCTACAAGAAAAAACTTGTACCTCGCATCTGGGAAGACGACTGTGCCCATGTCCCTTCCTTCGGCCACGACCGAAAATCCAATCGCAATTTTCCGCTGTAAAACGGTCATGGCCTCCCGCACTTCCCTGACCGTTGATATTTGAGAAGATGCTCTATCCATCTCGGGGCTTCTTATTGCGGTGGAAACATCCTCCTCACGGATGTAGATCCGCCATTCACCCCTCTTTTTCCTGAAGCTGAGGTCCATGGAAGCACACATTTCCGCTAGCGAAGGGCCGTCAAGAAGTCCTGTCGATGCACGGGAGGCTGCAAGAGCAACAGCGCGGTACATTGCACCGGTGTCCAGGTAGAGATAGTTGAGAATTCCCGCGAGCGATCGACTTACGGTGCTTTTCCCTACCCCTGAAGGGCCGTCGATGGTTATTATCTCACCCAAATTCCGCTCTCAATCTTGATGGCCTCGTAAAAGTAGCATCCCCGCCTTATCGGCGTCGGGGTCGAAAAGGTCGCCGGTCAACTTCCGATACCGACGCCGACAGCGACCCCGAACCCAAGGGATAGGGTTGTTTTGACTTTTTACGATTTCATCAATCCTCCGATAGCATTACATTTAGATAAATTTTTTCAACGTATGTATGAACCGTCGGTTTTCAGACTCGGTTCCGACTGAAATTCTTATGTAATCCTTCAGACCGTAACTGTCCATCGCCCTGATAATGACACCTTCCTTGAGCATGGATTCGTAAAGGCGTTTTCCGCCTTCAGGGATACGGATCAGGAAGAAATTGGTTTGTGTCGGTACATATTCAAGGCCGAGACTGTCCAGGGATTTGTGCAGGAAAGCAAGGCCTTCGGCAACGACGGCAAGCGTTCGTTCTCTGAATTCTTCGTCATGCAGCGCGGCGAGAGCGGCGGCCTGGGCAAGGACGTTGGCGTTGAAAGGTTGCCTGACCCTGTGCATAAAATCAATGAGGCCTGAGGCTCCGAAGCCATAGCCGATTCTAAGGCCGGCAAGGCCATAAAGCTTCGAGAATGTTCTCAGGACGCACAGCCTCGGGTGAATGTCCATGAACTCGGTTCCGTCGGCAACCGAAGGATCGGTTACAAATTCAATGTAGGCTTCGTCAAGCACGACGATAACATCTTCTGGTATACGGCTTAAGAGATAGGACATTTCTTCGCGGTTGAGTGCTGTTCCTGTGGGGTTGTTGGGATTGTTGATAAAAACGAATTTTACATTTGGGGTGACGGCCTCCACGATACGCTCGGGATCAGCCTTCCATCCGTTCAATGGGACGGATACCATTCGTCCACCGGCGCCGGTCACGATCTTTTCATACATCAAGAAAGTAGGGAAAATTTGGACCGCATCATCACCTTCCGAAAGAAATGTTCGGATCAACAGCTCGATCAATTCATTCGATCCGTTGCCGATTATTATACGGTCAAAGGGGACGCCAAAAATATCACTCAATTTCGCCCTTAGATAATAAGCACTTCCGTCCGGGTAGCGATGGAGGGTCGATATCTTTTCCTGGATGGCCTTTATTGCTTTCGGTGAAGGGCCGAGAGGATTTTCATTGGATGCCAGTTTAATCGAATCTTTGACCCCCAGTTCCCTTTCGAGTTCTTCTATTGGTTTGCCAGGGGGGTACGGTATGAGATTCCTAACTCCTTCACGCACAATATCTCGCATTAAGCGGCTTACCTCCTTTGAATGTTTGTGATCAAAAAAGGGCACTGATAAAGCCCCCGTTGTTTATTTACTCGAACTGTCAGCGCGTATAATATAATATTTGCGAAATGTAAACATACAAACTCTTGGGTCCAATCGATATTTAGCCTTGACTTGAGAAATCCATTCAATTATTTTAGTTTCCTCGGCAGTAACCGTTCATAATTACTCCTATATCACACAGAGGTTCAAAATGAACAAGTCCCAGTTGATCGAAGCCCTCGCCAAGGATCAGAACCTGGCAATAAAAAAGGCGGAAGAAGTGGTCAATACCGTATTCGGAAACATGGAAGAGGCCCTCGTCAGAGGCGAAAGGGTCGAGATCCGGGGATTGGGAAGTTTCAAGGTGAAAAGCTACGATGGCTATAACGGAAGAAATCCCAAAACCGGTGAAATCATCAAGGTGACTCCGAAAAGGCTTCCGTTTTTCAAGGTCGGTAAAGAGTTGAAAGAGCGGGTTGATTTTGAGGTTTAAGCCCGCTTGAAGCCTGGTGTTCGTGTCGGCCGGGGTTTTTATCTGAATTCTTTGAACCGGCATTTTTATGAGAACTAACGCTTCTTCGCAAATCGATTCAAACCTTGGTCGTGCTAGACGGGGAGCTAGCGGTGCCCTGAACCCGAAATCCGCTTATGCGGGGTTGAATATCCTTATTGAGGCCTTGCACAGCGGCAGTTTACTTTGTTGCTTCGGGGAAGGGATGGACCTCACGTGACAGGCGCTTGTGAACTCCGTCAGGTCCGGGAGGAAGCAGCGGTAAGCAAGAGAGCCTGTGTCGTGCAGATATCTATCCTTTTTCTCCAGGTGATGGAGCCTGTGCTGTGACAGGTCGAATCAGGATGCACGGCCAAGGTTTGAATCGATTTGTACCCGGTTCGCCGGGGCGCTTTGACTTTAACAGCCTTTCCTCATTTCCCGGCTTGGTCCATGGTGTTTTTCCTCGCTTTGGCGGTGTAAGCCTGCCTCCCTATAAATCCCTCAATGTCAGTTACTCGGTCGGAGACTTCCCCGCAGCTGTGTCACAGAATCTGTCTTTGATTCGTGAAACCTTGGGTGCGGAGAGGCTTTTTTTTATGAATCAAGTGCACGGAAACGAGATTTACACCGTAAAACAGATTGCAGATGGTTGTAAATCCGGACCTCCGGAAGCCGACGCGGTTATCACGTCGGTTCCAGGAATCGCGATTATTGCGAAGCTGGCCGATTGCCAGGGAATCGTCCTTTACGATCCCGAACAATCCGTGACGGCTGTGGTGCATTCCGGATGGAGAGGGCAGGTTTCTAATATAACAGCCTGTGTGGTGGAACGGATGACAAAAGAGTTCGGATCCCGTCCGGAAGCGCTTCACGCGGCAATCAGCCCTTCCCTTGGCCCCTGTTGTGCCGAATTCGTAAGTTACAGGAAGATTTTCCCGGTGTATTTTCGTCGTTTTATGGTACGGGAAAATTATTTTGACTTATGGGAAATCAGTCGATTTCAACTGCAGGAAGCAGGTGTGGCTGCTAATAACATTTCGGTTGGCGGTTTATGCACCAAATGCAGGACCGATCTGTTTTTTTCCTACCGCGCAGAAGGTGTCACCGGCCGCTTTTGCATTGCTGCGATGCTTCAGTGAATTTCTGGAACTCATTTTTTCAATATATTGAAGTCGTATATTGACAAACCGCAATATATTGATATAGTTTGCTCCTGTTTTACCGGGAAAACAAGGTCAAGTAACGACCCTGAGTTCGTGCCCTTCGGGATCGACGCCGATAATGCGAAGAGGGTTCTTTTTGCGAGGCCATGATGATTGATCAGTCTGTAGAAATTTTGAGTAATGAAAATGTCGCGGAAAACACGTTTCTCCTGACCTTTACGTCGAAAGAAATCGCGGCGGACGCCAAACCAGGCCAATTTGTGATGGTGCAGGTCTCGAAAGGCCTGGAGCCATTGTTGCGAAGGCCTTTCTCCATTTGCGCGGTGGAACATGAAGGTGTCGTCACCGTGCTTTACAAGACGGTGGGCAGGGGGACAGGGCTACTTTCAGATTTGAGGCCGGGCAGAAGGATGCGTGTTCTCGGACCGCTCGGAAAAGGATTCAGGCTTCCCGATCCTTCGGTTTTCCCGGTTTTGGTCACAGGGGGAATCGGGGCGGCGCCGATGGTGTTTTTCGCCCGCAGCCTCGGCTCCCGTCCTTTTACATGGCTTGCAGGCTACAGGACCGCTGCAGAAATACCGCCGTTTCCTGAGTTGGGGGTGGCGCTTGAAAACATTTCCATCGCTACCGAGGACGGAAGTGCAGGGGAAGAATGCCTTGTGACAGGGCTTCTTGAAAGCAGCCTGGTCTCCGCGCGGGAGCATACCTGTGTTTTTTCGTGCGGCCCATCGGCGATGCTTAAAAACGTGGCGGCAATAACGGAAAGATACCAAGTCCCGACACAGGTTTCGATAGAGACGGTCATGGCCTGCGGCATCGGGGCTTGTCAGGGTTGCTCGGTGCCTTCCTCATCGGTCGGCGGAGGTTACCGGCAGGTTTGCCTTGATGGACCGGTCTTTGATTCGGTCGACATAGATTGGAGCATGTTATGATCTTTTCGGCCCCTGATTTAACCACCCGTATAGGTCCGCTCAATCTTAAAAATCCGGTGATCGCTGCATCCGGTACGTTTGGCTACGGTGAAGAATTTTCCCGGCTCATCGATGTAAACGCTTTGGGCGGAATCGTGGTAAAAGGCATTTCTTTGAAGCCACGTGCGGGGAACCCTCCTCCACGGATTGCTGAAACTCCCTGCGGGATGTTGAATGCGATCGGCCTGGCGAATGTCGGCCTGGATCGTTTTCTCAAGGAAAAACTTCCATGGCTGCGGCGGCTTTCTACAGCGGTTATCGTGAACATATACGGACACAGCCTCGAAGAGTATGCGTCCCTGGCAGGAGGGTTGAGCGGGGTATCAGGTGTCGCCGCTCTCGAGGTCAACATCTCGTGCCCTAACGTTGAACAAGGCGGTATGGCCTTCGGCGTGGATGCACATATGAGCGCGGAGGTTACAAAGCGGGTTAAGGAAAACACCGACAAGCCGGTTATCGTCAAGCTTTCTCCCAATGTAACCGACATTCGGGAAGTGGCCGGGGCCGTGGAGGATGCGGGCGCAGATGCGGTGTCCCTGATCAATACCCTCACCGGAATGTCGGTTGATGTGGAAAAACGCAGGCCCAGGCTTGGAAACGTGGTGGGCGGTCTTTCAGGCCCTGCCATAAGACCGGTGTCGGTTTACATGGTTTATCGGGTGGCTTCACGTGTTTCCGTGCCCGTGATCGGCATCGGGGGCATTGTGACGGCTGCCGATGCGCTGGAGTTCATTATGGCCGGGGCGTGCGCAGTCCAGGTGGGAACCGCGGGTTTCACCAGGCCCAGCGCGACGCTGGATGTGATCGAGGGCCTCGCCCGTTTTTGTTCGGAGCGGAATGTCGCGCGTATATCGGATTTGATCGGGTGCATCGGCACGGATTGATGCGGCCCGTTATTCACGGTTTGCGTCAAAAGCACCTGCTCGTTCAAAAGGGAAGAGTAAGCGAATACGCATAGGGTCCGCGACGTATCACCAGGCTGATTGCTTGCAGATGATGTGAACGGGCCAAAATACTTTTGAGCTTGTCGATTCCTGTAACCGGGGTGTTTTCCATCTCGATTATCATGTCGCCGGGTTGTATTCCGGCTTTCAAGGCTTCAGAACCCTGCGTGACCTTTTCGATGGCTACCCCTTGATTTCCCCGTATGTTTCCTTGCGGCTCGGTCACCTTCAGGCCCAGGCGTCTTTCCAGGAGATTCAGAGACTGATCCTCAGGGAAGGCGGCTGTGGTTACCGTCTCATCAAGTTGCTTGTTATTGCGGAAGATCCCGATCGTAAGCGTTTCATCTGGTACGAAGTCCCCCAGGATGGTCCGGTAGTCCTGGGTATCCGAAATTTTGTGGCCGTTGATCGCTGCCAGGATGTCCCCGCGATGGATGCCTGCCGCGTCGGCCGGGCTTTTTTCGATCACATCCCCGATGAGGATCCCGTCGGTCATCTCTGCATAACCGAAATAGGAGCGAAGAGGTTGAGTCAGGTTCTGGACTTCCAGGCCCAACCATGCAATCCTGACTTCGCCCTTTTCCACCAATTCACGTACGATCTTCGCGACCTTGTTGATGGGTATCGCAAAGCCGATTCCCTGGGCTTTCTGGTATATGGCGGTGTTTATTCCGATCAACTCACCATCTATGGTGAGAAGCGGTCCACCGCTGTTTCCGGGGTTGATCGAGGCGTCGGTCTGGATGAAATTGCGGTAAATTCCTCCATCGCCGCGGACCGAACGACCGACGGCGCTGACCACGCCTGTTGTTACCGTATGGGTCAGGCCGAACGGGCTGCCTATGGCGATGACGGTTTCCCCTATCATCAGGTCATCGGATTTGCCCATGGGCGCCTCGGGCAGGATGTCGTCACAGTCCACTTTTATAACCGCCACATCGCTGCGGGGATCCGATCCGAGAAGACGGCCTTCGAATTCGCGTTTATCCGCCGTCGTTACCTTTATAACACTCGCTTTTGCAATCACATGATGGTTCGTGACCACGTGGCCGGCTTTTCCGTTTATGATGACCCCGGAGCCCAGCCCCGACCGTGTGTATTCACGCTGGAAAAGTTCAGGAAAAAAATCCTTAAAGAAATCATGTCCGGTGAACGGAAAACCCATGTCCACCTTTTCTTTTACAGTGGTGCTGATATTAACCACCGCAGGGCTGACCTTTTCCACCGCTTCGACCACTGCATTACGACGCATAGACGCTTCACAAGAACATGTCCACGTAAATATCGCCATAATTACAAGGAAAACGGCAGCCGGGGAGTTGAACGGCTTTAGTCTTGAAAAAAGGGTGTTATGCATTTTTATCCTCACTGGGGAGAAACGACCTTATGAAGCGCTCGACTTCCTCCTTGCCCATATAGACCCCGTAATGTCCTTCGCAGAGGATGTCGGCTTCGAGCGAGGCAAGGAGTTCGAGGGACTGAAAGTAATCTTTTTCGTTTGAAAGCAGACTTTCGGCAAGCGGGCCGTGAACGTCCTGTCCGAAAAGCACCTTCAAGCCCTGGGATTCTGTCAGATATGCCACGGATCCGGGGGAATGCCCCGGGATGTGAATTGCTTCTATCAGCCTGTCTCCGAGTACAATGTGTTCACGTGTGAGAGTCAGGCGTCTGTCGATTTTGGCCGGAGTCAAAGTGGCGTTATACCAGGAAGCGGCGGTGACGATATTGTCACCTGTTTCAATAAATCCTGCATCCAGATCATGGGCGACGATTCTGCACCCTGTAGCCTGTTTTAAGGCGGCCGCTCCGCCGGTGTGATCATAATGGCAGTGAGTGAGCAACAAATAGACGATATTTTTAAGATCGACACCGCACGATTTTATATTTTCGAATAACCTCTCGATCGTATGGCCGCAGCCTGAATCCACAACCGCCGCGTGGCCTCCGAAATTTAGTAGATATACTGCAGCGTCTTCGAATGAGGTTAGGGTACCTCCGCCAATCTGAAATATCTCGTCGGTTATATGGGTGGCCCTTCCTTTCATCATTACCCCGGCATATTTTTTCAAATCAAAGAAATTTCCTGAACTGACGATTTCTCAGTGGATTCACCGCTTGACGACGAGCTTTTGCCCGGGGTGGATTGTTGCATTCCCGCCCAGCTTGTTCATACGGAGGATATCATTGGTAGTCGTATTGTATTTTATCGCAATTCCATAAAGCGTCTCCCCGGCTTTGACCTCGTGGACCACTGTACCCTTTGGGGATGGAAGGGGCTTAGGGCTTGCAGTTGATAAGCTTTTATCCCGTGAAGACTCGAATTTTTGTGTCAGCGAAGCCAACCTCTGGGATACGGTTCCCAGGGTTTGATTCATATTATCTAAAGTATTTCTGAGCTCGGCCTCCTGACGTTCAACAATGTTGACACGTTTGGAGATGTTTTCCATTTGCTCCACTTGCTTCTGGATAGCCTCAACCGAGGAAGTCAAGGCATCGAATTCTTCGCTGGAGACTTCAGATCCGCCTCCGAAAACGCTCAAGGAGATTACAATCAAGAAGAGAAACGCTGCTGCGCCGAGTATCATCCATTTGATTGGAAAGCCGGGGTTTGCGAATGCCGCCGAATGCCGCGATCTGGGCCTGGTGTATGTCATGTCGTCTTCCATTTCTTCTGAGAAATCCAACGATTCCATCCCGTTTTCTTTTTTTTCATTCATTTGTTGCTCCTGAGTCCGTTTATGTGTTTTTTAGGTTCAGGTTAAAAACTATATAATATGATAAAAATAGCCTGTGGTGCAAGCTCGATCATTTCGAGCATCGACGGTCGAGGCGGCTGAGAATCGAAATCAAATTTTCAGCCCAGGTTGAGGCGATATGTATTTTTTCCCCAAGGCTCTCCACCCGGCGCATTTTCTCGTTTAAAACAGCGAAAAAGAGATCCCGGGTTTCAGGTCGTGGAAACAAAGATAGGGTGCTCCTGTATGCGGCCGCGAGAATTTCCACCTCTTCAGGACCCAGTAAGTCGATGATTTTGGACTCGGAGATAAAAGGGCACATACGGCCGAAAATGATCAAGGAATCTGTTTTAGCTTTTAAAATCAAAGGGTTTCGCAGAAAAACCGCAGGAAGAAGGACAGCGGCCTGCCTGTCCTTTATAATCGCACTTCTAAGAACTTTCAACCCACGAACAGCCTGCCATTGGGGTTTAAAACTTGCAATCGCTTCGGCCACTCCGCGCAAAGTTTGGAGGTCTGTTCCACGTCGGGCCAGGAAAGAGATTATATTCGATGCACTTTCAATCTCCGGCCGTCCTTTTATTCGCCGCAGACTTCGCTCGATGGAGGGATCTTTCCTGAATGCAGCTGAATGAACCGGATGTTTCCCTCTGGAGGTCGACGGGACGCGTTTCGGCTGCGGACGGCGGGAGGCCCGGCCCGGACGCCGGCCGATACAGCCTCTTGATTGTGTATCGTGATAGTTGCCGTCAGTCATATCGCTTTTTTCTAAATAAGATGCGTCGTAAACAAATCCCGGGTTTTGAAAGGGAGCTGGGAAGGATGATAAACTATTTTTCGGTCCGTCGCAAACCGGGAGATACGGTTGAAGTTCGCCCTTTCGGTAAATGACATGGTGGTGGTGTTTTTCGTTAGGATGTAGAATACTTTCAAACCGCGGTCGGTCGCTTCTTTTACCGCCATCTCCGTATCGCGTATGCCATCCGGATAATCATGGTCTGAAGGCATTCCATCGGCATAAATGAACAATACCTTGATTTTTTCGCTCTCGGCTGCCAGGATGCCGCCGACACTTCGAATCGCGGCGCCGTCGCGATTCGCGAGATCCGCTTCAAGTCGGGTGAGACAGGAAACTTCTCTCGCCTCGTAGATTAGAGTATCTCCATGTGATTGATAAAGAAACATTTTTTGGATGAAGGATTCCGGTTGATCCAGGTCTTCGATCGCGGTGAAAATGGCTGCAGCCGCGATTTTTTCCACATCCAAAACGTTTGCGTCTCTGACGGGGTCCACCACAGAACGGCGGGCGGGGGAAAGAATGGCTGATGTTGAGCCCGAAGCGTCGATCAGGTGGTATATCGCGTAGGACCTGCGGTTGCGTATGGACGCGTCGTAAAACCGTTGCTGACGGGCGAAATTGTCGTCTATAACGGCATAAACGAGACCTGCCGGATTGAAGGATTCCGGCTTTCTTTGCATTCTCAACACCTGTAGCCGATTCAGTTTGAGGTTTCTGAACTGCTCGGTTATGACTCCGATGACACTTGGATAGGAGTTTCTTATACGTCCGATAAATTCCCGGTCTCCGCGTTCCAGCTTTTTGTGGGCTACTTTTGCCGCGCTTTCCCTGAGGCCGTTTTCGCGGTATTCATGAATCGTTGTGCCTTTTATCGCAGGGCCTTTGGCCAGTGAAGACCGCACCTGGATTTCCGCCCCGGGGCGCAGGGTGGATGCAATGGCATCAACCCGTTGCCTGATTTCGTTTTCCATGGCGTCGAGATCCTCCCGTGAACCCGGGTGGAGTGAACCCTGAAAGAAATCCATTACCGGCCTGAGTGGAATGAAATTTTCCGTTTGACATTGTTCAGCTTCACTGGAGTCCTGTGACAGGGGCTGCAGTAGATCGTGACACTTAATTGCCAGCCTTACGGAATCTACGACGCTCCGTCCGTGTATCCGGGAGATGAGGCCTGCGATGTAATCAAGCAGCTGCTCCGTTGTTTCAAATTGTTTTGAAACCGCCAGCCGGGGTATTCGGTTGTTCAGGAAGCGGGCTTCATCGCGTTGCAGTGCTTCGAGTGAGGCGTAGAGACCGTTTGCGGCCAACCGCGTTCGGGGATTTTCGGCGATTAAGCAGGCCAGGTCGGCACCGCAGGCCAGTCGCCGTTCGAGGGCGGAAATGAAATCTTCGACCACGCGTCCGGTGTAGCGGCCGTGGATTCCTATTGTCATCAAATTATAGAAGCGGAGGCAGCGCCGAAAATCGGGGCGATGGGGAAATCGTGATAAAAGGTTCTCGACGGACCTGGTGTTTTCTATGCAGGTGCAAAAAAGTCTGCGTGCGAGCACTGGGTTTTCGAGGTGGGCGAAAATCCTTGAAGGGTTAAGGGGTTCTATCGATCCCTCGCGAATATGGGCCGCCTCTTGTATCAACAATGCTTTATACAGGGTGATGTTCCGATTCAGCCCGGCCTTTTCCGGCCCGTCCTGGGGGAAAAAATCGATATAGGCGCGGAGCCGAATTAAAAAAGTGGCATGGTGGTCGCGCCCCTGGTTCGATACCACGCTGGTTTGCGCGGGTGCCGCCCCCGGTGCCACAGGGACCCTGTTGTCGAGCAAAGGGAGGTATACTCCGTTGAAATGATCGGAAAATGAAGGGTTGTCTGCGAAGTCGGCAAAGGATATTCCCCGACAGTAGGCGCTTTCGAGCAGCGCCGTCACATCTTCCGTCGTCAGGTACTGATCGATTTTCGGCATTTTGCCCGTCACTCGTTGAAGGATGCGCCTACACCGTGGCCGACCCCTCCAGGGATTTCGCTTACGTAGTCTTCGATTTCGGCGAGTCCATCTTCGGGCCGGGGCAGTAACCCGACTTCGGCAGCGATGAGTTTGAGAAAGTCGGCTTGTGTGGAATTGTTGTTCAGCTCCCTGTCCCGGAGCGCTCCGTGGAGAATCTTGTTCAGCACGTCAAAGGTGGTGGCAAGGCGGGCCGTGGCTTCGCCGAATTTTGCGCGATAATCTTTGTAGGCTTCGAAACCGTCGGTGACCATCCGCTGGTCCGGATACACTATGAGCAGGACTTCACCTTTGTCCTTTTCCGGAATCATTCTGGATACCTTATCTCCGAGTGAATCGTATCGGAATACGTCGGGATTCACCAGGGCCCTGGCAGCGGCGAGAAACAGCAGAAAGTCGTAGTAAAATTGTCCTTTTCCCTTGAGCTCATCGATGAGCCTGCTTCGCAGAGCGGCATCGGAGGTGATGGTCTTCGGAAAATATAGATAGGGTTTTTGATTTTTTATTTCCAGCGGATCAAGCGGCCGTCCGTCCGAAGTCCACCAGCGGTCCTGATGCTTCTCGGTGAAAAGCCAATTCCCGGTGTCCTTGTCGTGTACAAGCCCTCGTTCGGTGAGCGGAACCGGAAATTTTTCATCGACCATCTGGAATGCGATGAATGCGGCCAGGAGGGAGTCGAGGTCCCTGAAGGTGAAGGGGGTGACACGGCTTTTGTGCGAAAATTCAAAGTTGTCTCGGCCCGTGTTATTCTTGGGCGGGTTGAATGTTTCGACATATATGAAATCCTCAATTTTCCAGCCTTCGTGTTCTTTCATATATGCCAGCGTGCGTTCGTTCCCGCTTTCGTCCAGGACCACAAAATCCAGGTAGTTGTCTGAAAGCAGAGTCGAAAGATATTTCTGAATTTCCGGTGGCATTTCACTTGTTTCTTCGTTTATCAGTATGCCGCCTTCCCGGAGAGCGGATGTGAACTGCGTGCGGGTGTAGGTGGTCCTCCCGGCTTCGAGCATGGGGCGGCCAAGGTAGTCGAAGGTTTGTTCGTGAAGCTGACAGTTTCTCGAAAAAACCTTTCTGCCCAGCATCTTCGCAACGTACCTGACCGCACTGGATTTTCCGTGGCCGGGATCTCCGGAAAGTGAAATATGCTTTTTCCGGCTCAAGGCCCCGGCTATCCACCGGATTTCGTCAATTTCATCCAGTTCGCCCTGATTGGCGATGTATAGACCTTCCACGTGAACACCCCGTCGATTTGAATCTTGAAATGATGCTATGGAAGAAATTCCCGGATCGGGAGGAGATCCGGGGATTTCTTCAGAGAGGTAGGTAGCAGAAAAAAGAGGAAAAGACAACAACCATTGGACAGACTAGCGGTGGCTCCATTGAGGTTTGCGTTTCTCGACGAAGGCTTTCAGCCCCTCGCCTGCGTCGTGGCTTTTCATCAGCTGGTTCAGATAAATGTCTTCTATGATTTTCAACGATGGTTCCAGGTCGTCGCGGAGTCCTGCGTTGATCGCGTGTTTGGTGTGCCGGAGGACTTCGGCGCTGAGTTTGACAAACCGGGACGTGAATGCATCGGTTGCTTCCTTAAGCTCTGCATCCGGGAACACTTTGTTGACTATGCCCAGGTTCAATGCCTCTTCGGCGCTGATCGTTCCGCCCGAAAGAATGATTTCGAACGCCGCCTTTCTTCCCATGATGCGCGGAAGCAGCTGGGCCGCTATCGGTGGGAAAACTCCGACCTTGATTTCAGGTTGGCCGAAAATAGCATTTTCCGAAGCGACAACCATATCGCAGAAAGCGGCAAGCTCAAAACCGCCTCCAAGGCATGAGCCGAAGACCGAAGCAACCGTCGGTATCCGCACGGCGTCGAGCAGGCGGAACATTCTGTGGAAAACTTCGATCATCTTCGGTGCCATATCTCCTACATGTTCCCCGACATCCACTCCGGCCGAGAAGCATTTGCCCTCGGCTGCGAGGAGAATGACCCGGAGTTCCGGCTTTTTCCGCCAGGAATCAACTACGTCGTTGATTTCTTCCATCATTGCAATGTTCAGCACATTGAGCGGCGGCCTCGACAGAGTGATCGTTCCGAGCCCGCCACTGACATTCGTCTTTATGTATTGATAATCCATTGCCGTTTCCTCCGGTCCGTATCATTCGCGGGGCTTTCCAAACACTTCGGCGAACATTTCCATGTTCCAGGTTTTGCCCTCTGCAATGTTCTGGCGGAACTTGATGAAATCGATTGTCCCCTTTCCGGTGATTTTCTTGGTGTTAAATGCACCGAATCCCAGGAACGCTTCACCACCCATGTTTGCGGCAAGCCAGTGGCGGCTGGCGTTTTTGGATAAATCCCAGAAGAACTTTTTCTTGGACCTTACACCGTCCACGGCCTTTATCAGGCATCCGGGAAAAAGGTTCGCAAACGTCCATATGATCTTGTTCACTTCCGCGTCAAGGAGACTCAAATCGGCCTTCGCCTGGTGTTCTTTCACGAAAGCGCGGGCTTCTTCCATTTCAGGGCCTTTTTTTAATTCGCCATAAACAATTTCACCGTCTTCGATATAACGGTCGGTTATAATCTGGGGATTTCGAACCCATTTTCCGTCAACATTCAAAACCGGAACACACTTGCTGATCAGATTCTTGAGTTTCATTTTGTAGGCCGACCACATTTCGCAGGACACGCAGTTCCACATGGCATCCTCGATTCCGAGATACCAGGGAAGAAAATCCGTGGAACCGCCGTCCGGGGATGATCCGTGGCGGGGACCGGCCTGTCCGAAGATGGCCAGGTCTGATGCGAGAGTAAGGTCGCAGGCCATGCCTATTTCCTGGCCTCCCGCGACTCGCATGCCGTTTACCCTGCACAAGGTTGGTTTCTTGCACATTAGAATCGAGTCCACCATGCGGTTGAACAACTCCATGTACTGGCCGTATTCATCAGAGCGCAGCGTATAGTATTCGCTGTACTCCTTGGTGTTTCCTCCGGTGCAGAATGCATAGGGTCCGGTGCCGGTGAAAACGGCGGCGACGACGGACCTGTCAGTCGACGCGCTGTCGAATCCGGCAATCACGCCTTTTATCATCTCGGTGGTATAAGAGTTGTACTGGGCGGGATTGTTGAGCCGGATCCAGGACACGTACAATCCATCGATCACCTTTCCTTCAGGATCGGTCAACGGCCGTTTTTCGTATACCACGCAGGGGGCGTCTACATCCGTGCCCCAGTGGGCATCAGTGTGAAGCTGGTGGTTTTTAAGTTCATCGTCTCTAGGCATCCACTCCAAAGCCATATTCATACCTCCCTTGATGCCCCATCACAAAAGAAAAGAAAGGGCACCGGCCGGCTGTTGAACTTGTCGAGCCGCTTTCAGCCCGGGTTTCATAACGAGCAAACCGGCAGAGCCGGTGGTTTTAAAAATCGGGGACCAGTACAATTCTTCTTTCCGGTGCCCCTTTGGAATGCACTTCTTCAAAAGTCTCGGCAATGGAACTCATCGGCCTTGTTTCAACGAACGGTTCCATAGCCACTTTGCCCGAAAGGACGAACTGAAGCACCTGCGGGTAATATTCAGGCAAGCAGCCCCATGTCCCTATGATCTGGGCATCGAAGGCCATAAGCCTGCTTATGGAATACTCCACTTTGTGCAGGCCGAATCCGATGATTATCAATTTGCCGGTGAAACTGAGCAGGCTGAGGGCGATTTCCTGCCCCGGCCGCGTGCCGGAAGCTTCGAAAATTTTCCAGCCGAACACGGGTAAGTCGGATTCTTTTCGGATTTTTTTGATTTCATTGGATATATCTTTAAGGGATTTTTCGGAGGAATTTATGACATGGTCGGCGCCGTAGGAAAGCATCTTCTGCAGCCTTGCTTCGTTGATATCCACAGCAACGACGGTGCCCGCGCCGAGTGCCTTCGCTTCCTGGACAAGGTATTGTCCGACGCCTCCAACGCCAATGATGACCACATTGTCACCTGGCTCAAGTTGAGCCCGTTTCAGTGCCTGGTATGGGGTGGTTGCGGCATCCGCCACCACCGCCAGGGAATGCAGGGGAATTTCTCCCCGGTCTTTCACCGGACATAAATCGATGCTCGGCACCGGGATGTGGCTTGAAAAGCCTCCGTAAATCCCCAGGCTGTTGCCCGGCATTTTCTGATTCAGGCATCTATTTCCTCGTCCGGTCTTGCACAACAGGCAACGCCTGCAGGGCATGACCGCCGGGATAATGACTTCTTTGCCCATCCATGCTTCGTCACCTGCGACTACGGTGCCGGAAATTTCATGTCCGAGGGTTAAGGGGGGTGGGTTCACGGTAGGAACCTTGTCGTAAAAATAACCAAGATCCGTGTGACATACACCACAGCCTGCAATTTCCACCAAGACTTCATCCGATTTAAGCTCGGGAACGGGCAGGGTTTCCCTGCGGAAGCTTCCACCGGTTTCATCCTGCACCATCTGCCAGGTCGATATGCTGTCTGGTACCGGTTTCATTGGCTACCTCCTATTTTGAGTTACCATGAACTTCATTTCGGGCCGTCCAAAACGACGTGCCTTAAATCATTCCATAACCACCATCGACGCACAACAACTGGCCGGTGATATAATTGCTTTCATCAGATGCGAGAAAGACAAAAGCCGGGGCAATGTCATGGGCCTCGGCGAAGCGTTTGAGAAGAATGCGATTCATGTAGACTTCTCTGAGTTTTTCGTCTGTGCGGATTTTCTCGGTCATATCGGTTGCAACGATCCCCAGTGAAATCACATTTGCGCATACTCCGTGTGGAGCCAATTCCCTGGCGATGGATTTTGTCAGGCTTATAATGCCTCCCTTTGCAGCACTGTAGTTGACTTGCCCGATGGTTCCCACCAAGCCCGCCACCGAGGTTACATTAATTATTTTCCCCTTCTTGGCCTCTTTCATATAAAGTCCAGCCGCTTGAGCACAGAGAAAAGCGCCTTTCAGGTGGATGTCAACGACTTGGTCCCACTGATCTTCAGTCATTTTAAGCATCATCGCGGGGCGCGTGAAACCTGCATTGTTGACGAGAATGTCAATTCGGCCGAAGGTTTCCATCGCTGCTTCAGCGAGACGTGCGGCACCCTCTCGACCTGCTACGTCAGCCTGGACGGCAATCGCATCGCTTCCGACCCGCCGCGCTTCATCCACCACCTCTTCGGCGGCTTTACTACTGGATGAAAAATTGACGATCACTTTGGCGCCTTCACGTGCAAAGGCGAGTGCTACGGCTCTTCCAACGCCCCGGCTGCTCCCGGTGACAATGGCAACTTTCCCCTCGAGTCGCATACGCGGTTCCTTTCTTATCAGCCATAAAATAGTTACAATGTAGCCATATCATCGCTGACTTTAAATAAACAGTGGGTTTCTGTCAAGGGAAATCAATGGGGAATTTTACGTTGACCGTACCGTGCTGCAGTTTGTATTCTGTCTGCAAGGATTGATCATGATGGAATTTAGATAAAATGCTGATACGACGTCAAATCAAGCTGTTTCCGGTTTCGAGGTATGTGTCGGGATGTGTTTTTGCGGTTGCATTTTTTTCATGCGCGGTTTTATCCGGCTGCAGCCGCGAAGTTCACCGGCTCGAGGAACATGTGGCGGTGGTGCCGGATGCCGCTCTCGAACCGACCATGAGGCCTTATTTGATAAACGGTGTGCGTTATTATCCAATCCCGGATTCTGAGGGCTTCGTGGAGTATGGGAATCTTTCCTGGTACGGTGGGAAATTCCACGGGAGACGCACTGCGAACGGTGAGGTTTACGATATGTACAAAAAAAGCGCGGCCCATAAAACGCTGCCGATGGGAACGTGGGTGCATGTTGTCAACCTGACGAACGACAGGGAGACCGTGGTGCGGATAAACGATCGAGGTCCCTTCGTGAAGGGGAGGATACTGGATCTATCATATTCTTCGGCAAAAGAGCTGGATCTTATAGGTCCGGGGATTGCCCGCGGTAAAATCATCGCGTTGGCCCCGGAAGTGGAAAAGGTTCAATGCGCTTCAAAAAAAATGCCGGGTGTAGATGTTTCTTCTCTACACAAGGGTTTGTTTTGTGTTCAGGTCGGGGCTTTTTCAAACAAAGACTCCGCAATGGAACTGGCCGAAAGGCTGAAAGTTTTTTTCGAAAATGTAACGGTTACCAGGCATTTGATCAATCCCGATAAAATTATTCACCGCGTGAGGGTTTCGCGCTCTAAAACGCTTACCGAGGCCGAAAAGGTGGAAAGACGCCTCACGGCTATGGGCTTTGGCGATGCGTTCGTCATAAGGCATTAAATATGCAAAGTCGGAATGTTTTAGAGCGCAGTTGAGGTATCTAACGGTTCACATTCATCTTGTTGCGAAGAACCCCGGAAGTCTTGAAAACCACTACTCGCCTGGCCCTGAGTTGAAGATCCTCGGTCGTCTGGGGATTTCTTCCCCTCCTGGCGGTTTTGTCTTTGACAACGAATTTTCCGAATCCGCTTACCAGAAGATCTTCACCTTGTTCAAGGCGGCTTTTGACAATTTCCAACAATTTTTCGACAACCGATCTGGATTGTTTTTTGCTCAGCCCTACCTGATTATAAACATTCGTTATGATATCTTCTTTAGTAAGCGCCACGGCAATCCTCCTGATACGGTGTAAAAATACTGTCATTTCAGACTGTTTGATAAAGAAATATGGCTCATGGTTCGCGTGGTGTCAAGGATTTTTTTTAACGGTGAGTTTATCTTTGAGTTTTTGGTTGACCATACCTGGAACGAGGCCGCTCACGTCGCCTCCCATAGTTGCGGCTTCTTTTATTATAGTAGAACTGGTATAAAACCATTTATAGTCAGTCATTAAAAAGATGGATTGTATATTACGGTTGAGTTTTTTATTCATAAGCGCCATCTGAAATTCAGTTTCAAAGTCCGACAAAGCCCGCATGCCCCTCAAAACCACGGTTACGTTTTTGCTTACCGCATAATCCACCAGCAGGCCGTCAAAGGTATCCACTTCCACGCGGTCTTGACTGTGGAGGACATCTTTTATCATGCAAAGTCGTTCGGCAAGACTGAACAAAGGTATTTTATGTGGGTTGTTGAGTATCGCTACGATAAGCCGATCGAATATCTTCAGCCCCCGGTTGATGACGCTCAGGTGGCCGTTTGTTATAGGATCAAATGTTCCCGGGTAAATGGCAGTGTCTTCTCTCATTATTCATCCTCGTAGAAAAAAATGGAAATCTTTGTATCGCCGTAAATTTTTTCCCGTACAGGGTTTAACCCTCGGATCAAGTCTGGCAGGGATTCGTTTTTGGCGGTCTCCGCGATTATACAGGCATTGGGCTTCAGCACTCCGCCGACGACCAGCATACTGCACACACTCGGTATCAGGCCGCTTCGATAAGGCGGATCGATGAATGCAGCGTCAAAAAAATCGGATTGCCCGGCACATTTCCTGAAATCGATAGCGCCTCGGAGGTCGGCCTTGACAACCAACGCTTTCTGTTCGAAGCCGCAGAGGGAAATGTTGCGCTTGATCAGTTCGATCGCCTGTTTCGAATCATCCACGAAAACCACCCTCGCCGCGCCCCGGCTGATGGCGTCGATGCCGAAGGCTCCCGTTCCGGCGAAAAGATCAAGCACTTTCCAGCCTGTAAGATCCTGGCCGAGCATATTGAAAACGGCTTCACGGACTTTATCCGCCGTCGGCCTTAAAGCCGGGCCTTTGAGTTGCGCAAGTTTCCGGCCCCTGTTGATTCCACCGGTTATTCTCACGTTTCTTAGCTACTCCGGTCCTGGTTTGATTCTCGAAAACGCTTATTCGCGGAAGAACGCGAGTATGATGAAATCGTAAAACGTAGCATGCCCGAATTATCGGCATTGGGGTCGAAAAGGCGACCGATTAAATTCCGATATCGATGCCGATAGCGACCCCGACCCCGAAGGACAGGTGGTTTTGAGTTTTTACATGTTCATCAAAGTATGCTTTTTTGTCATAATCGTGCTATCACCGTGACGCCTGCCCGAGTCCGGTCGCCTTTTTCAACCGACACGGAGCTTTCCGGGGGAAGCAGCAGTTCAAGACGGGATCCGAATCTGATAAGCCCGAAACGGTTCCCTGCCGTCACGCTGTCTCCTTCCGATATATTGCACACGATCCTGCGTGCAATCAAACCGGCGATTTGTGTCACCACGATCCTTTTTGAATCACCTGCACTCAGTGTGACGATATTGCGTTCGTTCTCCAAGGAGGCTTTATCAAGATTCGCCGAAAAAAATTTACCCGGATGGTATTCTATTTTTTCGACCACGCCGTTTAAAGGAACCCTATTGACATGGACGTTGAAAATCGACATGAAAATGCTGACCTTGACTGCGGGGCCTCCAAGCGGGTTGTCGCTGTCATCGATTCGTTTCACTTCAAGGATTTTGCCGTCGGCGGGGCTCAGGATGTTCCGGTCCCCCGGGGGAGAGCTTCGTTCGGGATCCCTGAAAAAGAAAAGCACAAAAACCGTGAGAACGCCAATAGGGTATGCTATGGCCTTAAGCGCTAAAAACCAAAATATAAGCGTTAT
>JAWOBE010000080.1:0-36576 GCA_046498185.1 Desulfatiglandaceae bacterium
CATCGAAACTCCCGCCACAGCCTTTATTCTTCTTGGTAAAATCGTTGTCGTTGTCAGCGGAGCGCAAGCGGAGCGGTTGTCGTTGTCGTAATCGTAATCGATACCCTTTCTGCTCTCAGTGTCGGCGTCGATATCGGTGTCGCAATCGGGATCGTCTGTTTTTTTAAAGTAGTTTTTTTTCCGCCGGCTGATAGCTAACGGCTAATGGCTGATAGGGCCCCTACTTTCGTTTCCCGATTCCATAACGCTCCAGTTTGTTATAAAGAGCGCGCCTGCTTATCCCGAGAATCTGTGCCGCGCGCCTCCGGTTGTCTCCCGTTAATTTGAGGGTGTGTGTTATCATGAGTTTTTCGCAATCCTGGAGCGTGGCTCCGATGGGAATCGTGATTTCCTGGTTTTCTTTCGCCCCCGAACGAATGCGTTCAGGGAGGTGATCCGGCATGAGTATGCTCCCGTCGCACATTACGACAGCCCGGTGAATAACATTTTTAATCTCTCGTACGTTACCCGGCCATGGGTAGGATTCCATCGCGCCGATGCTTTCTGGTGATATCCCCTCTATATTTTTATTGTAAGCAGCGTTGAAGCGTTTCAGAAAATGACTTACCAACAACGGGATGTCCCCATGGCGTTCCCTTACAGGGGGAATGGAGATCATGAATACCTCCAACCTGTAATAAAGGTCTTCCCTGAAGGAACCTTGCTTAACAGCTGCGGTAAGGTTTTCGTTTGTGGCCGCGATGAGCCTGAAATCGGCCTCTATGGGGGTGGTTCCTCCGATTCTATGGAATGTTTTGGTTTCCAGCAGCCTCAGCAGGCTGACTTGTATGCGGTCGTCGATGGTGCCGATTTCATCGAGGAAAATTGTACTGCCCGCAGCCTGCTCGAAGCACCCTGCAAAGCGCGTCATGGCCCCTGTGAATGCTCCTTTTTCGTGCCCGAAAAGCTCGCTGGGCACAAGGTCGTCGGGCAGTGAGGCCAGATGGACAGGCAGGAAATGCTTGTCGCTCCTTGAACTTAACTGATGGATGGCCTGTGCTACCAGGTCTTTGCCGGTACCTGTTTCCCCGGTGAGCAAAACCGGTATATCGGTGGAAGCAGCTTGGCGAACCTGGCGGTATACGGCCCTGATCGCGGGCGATCCTCCTACCATTTGCTCGAAGCTTGTTTCTCTCAGCTCCTTTTTAAGCAAAAGATTGGGTCCGTACGCAGGCCGTCGTTCCAGTGCTGTTTCGATCAAAAGCCGCAGTTCATCGTCGCCAATGGGCAATTTAGCGTAATGGTAGGTTCCTGCCCTGAGCGCTGAAATTGCAAGACGAAACTCCTTCGGAAAGGCAAGGAAAATGATCTGGGTGACGGGACATTTTTCCACTATGATTTCGAGAAGCTCGATTCCATCTATCCCCGTGCCGCCCTTCGCGGCCGAGCTCGAAAGGACCAGTACATCGAAGGCTTCGGCTTCAAACCGTTCGAGCACCCTATCAATGCTACGTTCGAGAAATATTTTTGTGGAAGGTTCAGGAAACACTCTTGTGAGTTGCCTGTAGAGATCCAGCCCTTTGTCTACACAGATTATCTTGATCATAATAATAAGAGCATATCACAACCGGCATCAGATGAAAAGCAAGACATGTATCGATTTTACACATATGAATTTGGTTATCAGGTTATTTCTTCGTGTTTTTATCACCCTGGACTTTGGAGCCATATCCTCTAAACCTCGTGTCTCTGTAATAATATTCAATTCCGATGTGAATTATATTTACGGGTAAGAAGTGGCTTTCACATTAAAATTGTATAATTTATGCACAGAGGTTATGCAAGAGATGAAAAGCATGCATGGCATTGTCGGGGCATACTTTCGATATATCCAGTAATATTAACATGTTGATTCTGCATAAATCTTTTGGGCATGACCTTTGCTACATATCAGTGTGTTATCGGATGAAAGCAGTTCAGGTTGTTCAACGTGAGATAGGATATTTTTTACAAAAAAATTTATTAAACGAAAGGAGGATTATCAAATGATTATTAATGAATACGATGTAGAGATTCCGAAATACACTGAAGAAATGGATCAAAATGAAGAATGGGTGAAAGTAATAACAAAAAAAGGTGAAAGAAAATTATTAATACATGATTATGCTAATGTATATAAAATTCCTGGACTTTACGAAGAAGTGGTATATGACAGGTTGAAGTGCTGCTCACCTGAGGTGGTCTGTGATACGCTGGAAAAAATAATGGATGAAGCGGATGAACCGCTGAACGTGCTTGACTTCGGTGCCGGAAACGGCATAGTAGCCGAACATCTTCGGGAACGATTCTCTTGTGATTCCGTGATCGGGCTCGATATCATCCCTGAAGCCAAGGAAGCCGCTGAAAGGGATCGTCCCGAAGTGTACGATGATTATTTCGTGATGGACTTGAGTAAGATCAATGCGTCGAAAGCTAAAAGGTTTGAAGCCTGGAATCTCAATTCCCTCGTGACGGTGGCGGCCCTGGGTTTCGGTGATATACCGGCTAAAGCTTTTGTAAACGCTTTCAACCTGGTCCAGGAAGGAGGCTGGGTGGCGTTTAACATCAAGGAGCGTTTTATGTCCTTCGACGACGACACCGGCTACCATGACACAATTGAGGCAATGATGGGAGACAGCCTCGAAGTGATGCAGCGGACCCGTTATTGCCACAGGCTTTCTGTTACCGGTGAGCCACTCCATTATTATGCGATCGCAGGAAGAAAAATAGCTGACGTTCCCTCCTGATTCTTCTTTACAGCGTTTTTTCCTTGATGCCGGTATAGCTTCGCCGTAATCTTGTTTCCATCCGGCATTTCTGGATGGTCCAGCCTTATTTTTATCGACTTTTCAAGGGAGGCTGCCGGCATTGACTTCCGTTTCCCTGGTTAGGTGCGAAAGCTATGATTTCTCCGAGGTGAAGACGGCTGTACAGTCAGCCGTTTCACATCTCGGGGGTTTTGAAAAATTCGTTCAGCCCGGCGACAGGGTATTGTTGAAGGCCAACATGCTGTGCGCACGGGTTCCGGAGAAACGGGTGACCACGGATCCGGCGGTCGTTCGGGCGGTGGCCGACCTTGTTCTTGACGCCGGGGGTGTGCCTTTTGTGGGCGACAGTCCCGGCCTGGGGTCCTTCGCCAAGGTGGCCCAAAGGACCGGTATCGCCGATGCGGCCCGTGGGGCAGGCATCGAGTGCCGTGAGCTTGTTGACCCGGTAGAAGTGAAGCTGCCTGCGGAAAGCCGGTTTAAACGGCTGGAGATCGCGTTGGGAGCGATGAACGCCGACGTGATTATTAACCTCCCGAAGCTCAAAACACATTGCCAGATGCTTCTGACTCTCGGGGTAAAAAACATGTACGGCGCGATCTCTGGCAAACAAAAGGTGGAATGGCACCACATGGCCGGTGTTGACAGGGAAACATTCGCTTCGTTGCTTCTGGATATATACGCGGTGACAAAACCAGCCCTGACGATTCTGGACGGAATCTGGGGGATGGAGGGGCGTGGGCCTTCGAACGGTTCGCCGAGAAAATTGAATTTGATAGCTGCAGCCGAAGATGCGGTCGCCATGGATGTTACGATTTGCAGTATGCTGGGCGGCCGTAAAAATATGTTTCCCCTTTACAGGGCAGCTAAGGGTAGGGGGTTGGGTGAAACGGATGTTTCACGGCTTTCGTTCCCCGGTTTTTCACCCGATGCGTTTTCCGTGGATGACTTCAAATTCCCCGAACTGGACACCGTGCTCATGTTTCCGGCGTCTTGGGATTGGTTCACCCGCCGGTTTCTCGTTTCAAAGCCGGTTCACAGGGCGCAGGTATGCACCGGCTGCGGCCGCTGCGAAGAAATTTGCCCGGAGCATGCAATCGAGCGCAAAAACAATAAGGTTCGCTTCGATTATGGCAGATGCATACGGTGCTATTGCTGCCAGGAAATTTGCCCCGAAAACGCGATAGATTTTAAAAAAGGCGTGGTCGTCCGCCTGCTGGAATTGCTGGACGGGCTGGGGAAAAATTAAATAAAGATGAGTTTGTAAAAATTTACAAATGAGACGGCTATGTAAAAAGCGCCAAATGCAAGGCTTGCAAGTCCTGAGGAGCGAAGCGTAATCCCGCGTGCCGCGGGATTGAACTTTTTACGACGCCGTCAATAAAAGATGGTCAAGGTCCGATGATAAGGCTTTTTCCGAAAGTCGTCACTTTGCCCCATGGACCACAACATCCAGTCCAGCTCGGGGGAGAGAAAAGATTTTCCACTCTGCGCCAGGATTTCGCGCAACCTTTCAACAGCAGCGATTGTAGCGGCCCGCAATTCGACCTCCATTTCGCTCCCGGCGGGGATGGGCATCATGCCATCCACGAGGGATGCCAGGCCACGTGCATATCGCAGTATGCCGTGTTGCCGTAACACCTGGGGGACTTTGTAATCTGCAAATGCTGTTATTTGATCGATGTCTGTGAATGCCCCCCAGGCTCGACCCTGGAATGCCCCGTAAAGATCCGCTGCCAGGATTTGCGCGCGCTTGAGAAACCATACCGTGCGTCCGCGGTGGAGCGCTTTGTCTCGAAAGGATGCAAGTTTTTGAGCCAAATTGCGTGCCAGTCCGACGGCTGATCCCGAGGCCTGCTCAATCATAAGGTGTGCTTCGCCTTCGTATTCCTTCAGAAGAAGAAACCCAAGCTCGCGAAGGGCGTCGGCACGTTCTTCGATTAACTGAAGCGTGCCGCTTCCGCCTATAATTCGAGCAAATTCAGCCGCGTTCATGCCGGCCAGGTATTCCGCCGAGGCCAGGGGAACACCTTTTTCCATCGCACGCTTGAGAGCAGATGCCATTCCCACGTAGCCTGACAAAAAGGAATCACCCAACGGTATGCCCCAGCGTCGCTCGCCGGGTGGCGGCCAGAAGCAGAAATTGACCGTGTCAAGCACGGCCAAATAAGACACGGTGGCTGCGGTGCCGTCAAAATAGTGGTGATCACAGTCCCAGGGAGGAATTCCGACATTCCCGGAGTATATCTCATCAGCCAGCCTGGCGACTGCAGGCTCATAGACGGTCACATGCCTGCTTTCGGCGGCTACACGGAGACTGGTTTTGGGGACTTCCCACATAATCGGTCTACAGAATGGATTTCACCGCTTCTACTACGCCGGCTGGGGTGATGCCGTAATTGGCATAAATCTCCTTATAGGGAGCCGATGCTCCGAAACGATCCACGCTAACCGTTTTTCCTTTCGCCCCCACGTATTTGTGCCATCCCTGGCTGACACCTGCTTCGACGGCCACCTTCGCTTTTAAAGTCGGAGGAAGCACGGATTCACGGTAATCCTCCGGTTGGGCTTCGAACAATTCCCATGAAGGCATACTTACAACCCTTACCGGTATATTTTCAGCTTCCAGTAGCTCTGCGGCTTCGAGGGCGATGTGGACTTCAGATCCGGTACCTATCAGCACCGCCGCTGGATTGCCGTTTGACGCTTCCTTGATCACGTAAGCACCCCTGCTCAGATTGGATGCCTCCGCAAGCCCGCTTCTGTCCAGCGTGGGAACCCCCTGGCGAGTCAGGGCGAGCGCCACCGGGCCGTCACAGCCATCGACTGCGGTCCGCCAGGCCTCGGCTGTTTCGTTCGCATCGCATGGGCGGATCACCGTCAGGCCCGGAATCGCTCTCAAAGAAGCAAGGTGTTCGACAGCTTGGTGCGTGGGGCCGTCTTCACCAAGACCGATGCTGTCATGAGTGAATATATATATGACTTCCAGATTCATCAAAGCCGCGAGCCTGATCGCCGGGCGCATATAATCAGAAAATACGAGGAACGTGCCACAGTAAGGCATGATCCCGCCATGAAGCGCGATGCCGTTCACGATAGATGCCATTGCGTGCTCGCGGACGCCAAAACGGATGTTCCTTCCCATGTAGTCAGGGGGTTGGAAGTCTTTTTCTCCGGAAATCAATGTTTTGTTGCTCGGAGCCAGGTCCGCTGAACCTCCAACGAGGTTACCGACAACTTGCGCAACCGAGTTGAGCACCTTGCCGGAAGACACCCTGGTGGCGGCACCTTTGGGATCCGGATCGAAGACCGGAATTGCATCGTTCCAATCAGTCGGCAACTCCCCGCTCATCCACTGCCTCCACATCTCGGAGAGCTCCGGATAAGCATCACGCCATTTTTTGACCTTGAAACGCCACTCTTCCTGCAAGCGGAGACCTTTGTCCACGGTTTTCCGGAAGTGTTCGCGCACATCTTCGGGGACATGGAAAGGTTCTCCGGTCCATCCAAGGTGCTTTTTTGTGAGCTCCAGCTCTTCGGTTCCGAGAGGCTCCCCATGGGCGGAGGCTTGGTCCTGCTTATTCGGGCTTCCGAACCCTATATGGGTGTGAACCGCTATAAGAGAGGGCTTAAGGGTTTCACGCTCTGCCGAAATGATGGCTGAAGCAATCTCTTCCATGTCGTTTCCATCTTCGACGCTCGTCACATGCCAACCGTAGGATCTGAACCTTTCGATGCTGTCGTCAGAAAAGGTAAGAGTGGTATTTCCTTCAATGGAAATATGATTGTCGTCGTAGAGATAGATGAGGTTACCCAGTTTCAGGTGACCCGCAATGGATGCCGCCTCGTGGCTGACGCCTTCCATGAGGTCCCCGTCACTGACGATGCCGAAGACGCGGTGATTTATTATCTCGTGGCCGGTTCGGTTGAATTTAGCCCCCAGGTAGCGGGCGGCCAGCGCCATGCCCACGCCGTTGGCGAAACCCTGCCCCAGAGGTCCGGTGGTTGTTTCAACTCCCGGCGTATGGCCGTATTCCGGGTGCCCGGGGGTTCGGCTTTCCCATTGGCGGAAATTCTTAAGCTCTTCTATTGAAAGATCATAGCCTGTAAGGTGGAGAATACTGTAGAGAAGGGCGGATCCATGCCCGGCGGATAGAACGAACCGGTCCCTTCCGGGCCACATGGGATCGGAAGGGTTGTATTTAAGGAAGCGGGTCCATAACACATAGGCCATTGCAGCCGCACCCATAGGCATGCCGGGGTGGCCTGATCTGGCCTTTTCCACGCAGTCGGCGGAAAGAATTCGTATAGTATTTACGCATCGTTGATCTAGTGATGTCATCGTCCTCTCCTTTAAAGTGAAAAGTGCAAGAACCACCTTCAGCTATGCTTCAGCCGAAAATGCAATATACTACTATTACTTATCAGCGTAAAGGATAGAACTATCCGCAGCCGGTTGCGGATCAGTTTGGTAAAAACCAGAGCTCTAGAGAATTGCATTGCAAAGCACTTGCAATCTGGCGGTAAATCCTGTAGTTCAACTAAAAATAGGGGTTGTGGCAGGGAATTGATTTGCCTTGTAATGCCATTGATTTCCGTATCCCCAACTTTTTTGCTGTTATATCCAAAACCAAGGGTCGGAGATTTCAGCTGGACAGATTTTGTTCATGACCCGATCGGGCGAGGAGGGCTAGATGAAAGCACTGGTGACCTATTTTTCCCAGACCGGAAACACGGAAAAAGTCGCGCGCGCGATAAATGATGCAATAGAAACCGCAGATAAAGACCTTATCGAGATTTCCGATGTCCGCAATGTCGATTCCTATGATGTGGTGTTCTGTGGATTTCCGGTGCAGGCTCACAGCGTGCCGCCGAGGGTGGAATCTTTCCTCGAAGAGCTCCCCGAGGGCACCAAGGTGGCGTTGTTCGGCACCCATGGATCATTGCGGGGCGGCGAATTGGCCGTACAGGCCTTTTACCATGCGATAACCATTACGCCAAAGCTGAGAATACTCGGTACATTCGGCTGCAGGGGCAAAGTTAAGCACAGCCTTCTGGAATCTCTTATGAAGAAGCCCGAAAATATGGCCTGGGCGACTGAAGCACAGAGCGCAGCGCGACATCCAGACAGTGCTGATCTCGAGGATGCCGCCGAGTTTGCGCGCACAATGATTGCCAAGGCAAGAACACTTGAATAAAAAGTCGGCGATGGTTTCGTTCCATCCGAGGCAGGAACCGTTGCCGAATCAATACGAGTGAGGCAGGAAGTGACCCAAACACCATACTGCCGGCCGAATTTGAATCCCGGCGCCGCCCCCCGGCGCTGGGCGGTATTCAACCTTTCTGCATCCCTGTTCGTAATTTCCCAGTTTTATCGTGTATCCAATGCTATAATCGCACCCGAACTGCAGCATGATCTGGATTTGTCCGCCGAATCTTTGGGGTTTCTCAGCGCGATGTTTTTTTATGCGTTTGCTGCCGCGCAGATCCCGCTGGCTCTCTTTCTGGATCGGTTGGGATCGAGGCTGACGATGAGTGCTCTGAGCCTCGTCGGCGCGGCAGGTGCGTTTATTTTCGCCTTTTCGGAGACGTTGGCCCTGGCCGTTGTCGGCAGGGCGCTCCTTGGGCTGGGGATGGCTGCGAACCTTATGGGTTCGATGAAGTTGTTCACGAGGTGGTTTTCCTCCCGGGAATTCGCAACAGTTTCGGGAATTCTATTCGCGCTCGGTGCTTTGGGCAACATGCTCGCCGCGACTCCTCTGGCCTTCTTGGTGGAAGCGGTGGGATGGCGCATGGCATTTGCGCTTATCGGCATCCTGACAATAGTTTGCTCAGTCGGCTTTTTCATTTTCGTGCGTGATACGCCATTTTCCGAGGGCACGGAAACATCCCTGGAAGCGGATGCCGGGAGTATTTCGCGGAACCTGAAGCTCCTCCTTTCCCGAAGAGAATACTGGTTGATCTCGATCGGAACCTTTATCAGATACGGAGTTTTCGTAGCCATCCAGGGTTTGTGGGCCGGCCCTTATCTCATCTACGGCATCGGGCTTTCGGCTGTGGAGACAGGCAATTTTCTGCTTGTGTTGAATATTGGTTTTCTTATCGGTTCCCCTGTTTCGGGCTGGCTTGCGGATCGTGCATTGGGCTCGCCCAGAATCGTGGCCCTGCTGGGGCTTGCGGTTATGGGCGCGGTGATGTTGCTGCTTTCAAGCGGATGGGTCGACATGCATTTGTGGCTTCTTGGTGCCTGTTTTTTCATGCTGGGTGCTTTCAGCGCATTCGGTTTCATGATGCTTGCACATATTAAAGGTGTTATGCCTACAGCGATGACCGGCATGGCGATAACCGGTGTGAACCTGTTTACAATGCTCGGTGCCGCGTTGTATATGCAGATAATGGGTAAAATTCTGGATGTGCTGGGAAGTGTCGATCAATTTTCCGCGGCGGACTTTCACAGGGTGTTTTTCGTAGCTTTTGTGTCTTTGGCGTTTGCATTTTTTGTTTACCTTCCGACCAGGGACAAAGGCGACGAAGCTGTTCAATGATTTTCAAAAATACATGGAGGCGCAAATAGTGTCCGAGAAAAATAATGTATTCCCCCGGAAGTTGGGCGTTGAACTACCCCGTGCGGAAAAGGCAGTGGGCGTTTACATCGTGGATGACCGTGGTCGTAGATATCTTGATGCCAGCGGCGGGGCGGTGGTCGCCAACCTGGGGCAGGGCAGGGAGGAGATCGCGCAGGCCGTTTACGACCAGTTGATGTTTTTCTATTACGCTCATCCCACAATGTTTACCTCTCCGCCAGTGGAAAAGCTGGCGGGAAGGCTTGCCGTGCACTCTGAAGGGGATCTTGAACGTTTCTACTTTCTTTCAAGCGGGTCGGAAGCCGTTGAAACAAGCATAAAAATGGCCCGCCAAGTGCAGCTTGCTCTCGGAAGACCTCAAAAACACCGCTTGATCGCCCGATGGAAGTCCTATCACGGGTTAACCCTGGGTGCTCTTTCTGCGATGGGCAGAACGGCATTTAGAGTGCCCTACGCACCGATGCTGCCGGAAGTTGAACATATTGCACCCCCATATTGTTACCGCTGCTTTTACGAACTGGAATACCCGGCATGCGGACTGCGGTGTGCAAGGGCTCTCGAAGATGCCATATTAAGTTTGGGGCCGGATATCGTTTCAGCGTTTCTGGCTGAAACGGTAAGCGGGGCCACCATAGCAGGTGCTGTCCCTCCACCCGGCTACTGGTCCTTGATCCGCAGCATTTGTGATCGCTACGATGTTCTTTTGATTCTGGATGAAGTCATGTGTGGAATGGGCCGTACCGGATCATGGTTTGCCTACCAGGACTTCGGCGTCAAGCCGGACATCGTCACTCTCGGCAAAGGCTTGAGCGGAGGGAGCCTTCCACTTTCCGCAGTCGGTGTCAAAGGAGAGCTTTACGATGCCATGGCTGCTTCCGGCGGTTTTGTCCACGGGGGAACATTCAGCCACCATCCGGTAACCGCAGCCGCCGGTGTTGCAGCTGTAGATATCCTCGAGCGGGAAAAACTGGTAGAGCGCGCAGGCAAGATGGGAAAACTACTGGGAAATCTGCTTTCTAGAAGGCTTGGTGAAAACAGGCACGCAGGTGACATCCGTGGGAAAGGTTTGCTGTGGGGGGTGGAGATAGTGGCTGACAGGAAAAGCAGGCGGCCTTATCCCAGGAGTGAAAAAACTGTTGAACGGTTGTGGCGGAGCCTTTTTGAAAATGGAGTTATCGTATACCTTGCTTCGGGCCTTGCAGGTTCTGATGGAGATGCATTGATCGTGGCACCTCCGTTTATTATCAAAGAGAATGAATTAGTTGAAATCGTGGAAAAATTGGGTTCAACAATCGAATCCATTCTCGGCTGATTATTCGTTATGTGGAAAAGGTTTGCACTATGCTTGGCATTCGAAACCTCAAAACCTATTTTCGCACATCACAGGGTGTTGCACGAGCTGTGGATGGGGTTGATCTATACATCAATCCAGGGGAAGTGGTAGGGGTGGTGGGGGAGTCCGGATGCGCAAAACTGAGTTTTCGGATGGAAACTATATCACAGGACCAGTGACGTAGATATCCATCGCCTCGGCGTAGCCTGAAAGTTCGGCCCTGGTCAGGGCGCCCGAAGCGGTTTCTTCAATCTTTTCATAAATCAACTCACCGGCTTGCTCAAGAGAAACCTCTCCGCTCATCACACCCGAAACGGAGAGATCCATATGATCGCGGAGATTATTCCACGTTTTATCGTTGCCTGTAATTTTTATCACGGGCACGAACGGGAAGCCCTGCGGAGCGCCCCGTCCTGTGGTAAATGCGATTACGTTTGCACCGGCCGCTGCGAGCCCCGTTAGGATCTCCGGTTCTCTACCGGGGGAATCCATTAAAACCAGACCCTTAGTCTCAGGTTTATGCCCGTACTCGTAAACGTCCTGGACCGTGGCATGACCGGCCTTGGCTATGGCACCCAGGGATTTTTCTTCGATCGTTGTAAGGCCTCCGGCTATGTTGCCGGGCGTCGGCTGGCCGCCCCGCATGTCAGCGCCCACGGCTTTGGCCCTGTTCTCCATTCGTTCCACGAGGGCCAGTATTTTTTCGGCTGTTTCGCGGTCTCTAGCTCTTGAGGCGAATATATGTTCGGCGCCTATGATTTCGGTTATTTCTCCGATGATCGCCGTCGCCCCTTCTTGCATGAGTTTTTCGACCGTCACTCCCAGGGCGGGATTGGAGGAAAGCCCGGAGGTGGTATCCGAGCTGCCGCATTTCAGCCCTAGTACGATGTCCTGGGAATTACAGGATTCGCGATGAATACGTGAAGCTTCGGCCGCCATTTGCTGAGCCAGGAGAATGCCCTTAGCCGTGGTGAGAGCTGCACCTCCTTCTTCCTGAATTACTATAGTTTCGACTTTTCTGCCGCTTTCTGCTATGCGTTTTGCAACCCGCACCGAATCGGTACCCTCGCAACCCAGGCTTACCAGCAGCACGGAATGAAGGTTCGGATTCGTGCCCAGTCCACACAAAGTCTCTGTCACCCGGTTCAAATCGGGCGGTGTCTGGCAGCATCCCTGCTGGTGGGAAAAAGCCACCGCTCCCCGCACCTGGCCTGCTATGGCCCTGGCGACTTCGTTTGCGCAAACAACCGTCGAGAGTATTCCTACATAATTGCGTGTTCCGACGCTGCCATCTTTTCTTTTGTATCCCATGAATTTCATATATTTATCCTCTATGTCAGCTATGACAAAAGTGGGCGACTTTCACCCCTTCTGGGGAAGGTCCCCGCGGCCGCGCAGGCTTTCCACGTTATGGACATGGACGTGGGCGCCCTGTTGTATGCTGCAAGAGGCTCGGCCTATGATCTCTCCGTATTTCAACACGTTTTCGCCCTTGTCTATGGCATGGATGGCCAGTTTGTGCCCATAGGGAATGTCCTCGACCAGGAGCACGGGAACAACTTCTTCGCCAATTCCGACCTGGACTGCAAGACCGGCCGAGAGGTCGCGGATTGCAGTCCCAACATTGTCTTCAGGTTTTATCGCTATTGCATCTCGTTTCATCGATTCCTCACTTGAGTTTTTATGGCCCGCTCTTTGGGAGGCGGAACAACCGTGATCAAATCCCAGAAATACTCAATGTATTTAGCGAAACACAACCCGGAGCCAAAGTCAACCCACTAGGCCTAAGCGGCTGATAAAAAATGCCACATGCAATCCCGCAATCGGTGGCAAAAGTCGTTGAATCCTGGTGAGCGAATTTAATCGGGGATGGTTTGGATTTTGAAGATCGTTGACGTAATCGACCTTCCCTCGGCATCGGTATCGGCTGTTTTTTTTAAGTAGTGCTTTTTTCAGCCAGCTAATAGCTAAAAGCTAATGGCTAACAGCTAAAAGCTGGAAGCTAAAGGCTTCCGTTTCCGGCCGGGCAGGGTGGGCAGAAACTGTTTGCAATTGACACAAATGCAAAAATACATAATGCTCCTGAAGCGTTTAATGTTCGATCCGGAAAAGGCGGATGTGCCGTAGAAATTTTTTACTATAGGAAAAGGCTTAGACCGGATGTCTGAAGCAAATACAGAGCGGTTGCATGGAACACTGGTAATGCTTTTGACGGCGACGCTTTGGAGCACCAGCGGATTGGGCATCAAACTGGTGAGCTGGAATCCTGTTGCAATAACCGGCGCCCGCAGTTTAATCGCCGCGGTGTTGCTGATCACTTTCGCGCGCAGATTCAGCGTTCCGAAAACCCCCGCAGGTGTAATGGCTTCGATTTCCTACGCATTATGTATGCTGACCTTCGTTATCGCAAATAAGCTTACAACTTCGGCAAATGCAATATTTCTTCAGTATCTTTCCCCTGCATTCGTAGCGGTGTTGGGAATCGCAATGCTGAAAGAGATGCCGAGCAGGTTCGACTGGGCCGTACTTTTGGGTGTGCTCGGGGGAATGACACTTTTTTTTATCGATCGAATCGGGCCCGGTGCCATGATGGGAAACGTCTCCGCGGTTGCAAGCGGTTTGTGCCTTGCTTTTTTCATAATTTTCATGAGGATAGATTCAGGGCAGACCGGCGGACGTCACACGGCCCTCGACAACATGATTTTTTCTCATCTTCTTGCAGCGGCGATGTCCTTGCCTGCGGTTTTAACCTCTTCCATGCCGGATTTTCCGAGCATGGCAGGGATTCTTTATATGGGAGTCTTTCAAATGGGGCTGGCCTCGATTCTTTTCCCATATGGAGTTCGCAGGTTGACGGCGGTTGGAACTTCCATCATTACGTTGATAGAGCCTGTGCTGAATCCGGTATGGGTGTTTTTGATAATCGGTGAAATACCGTCTTTGAATGCGGTGATCGGGGGCATGATCATAATCGTGCTTGTGGCGGTTCGCTCAGTGGTTTCAATACGCAGGGCCTCTGTCAGGGCTTGAATCTTTCGCTCGACTTGACATCGTTTTGCAGCTTTCATATGTTTCAATGCGGTTCAGATCCGCTGCCAAAAAATGGACTGGACCAGATAGGAATAATTCATGGAAACATTTCACGGAAAAACAGAGTTGAAGTGGCAGCCGAGGCTGGTGGCATGGGAAGTAACCCGTTCGTGCAATCTGAATTGTGTACATTGCAGGGCCGCTTCCGAGCGGGGACCGTACGAGGGTGAACTCGACACCTCGAAGTGTATGGATATACTGCATGAGATCAGAGATGTGGGTACGCCGATAGTTATCCTGACCGGAGGGGAGCCGTTGATGCGCAAGGATATTTTCGAGCTTGCGCAGAAGGGTACGGAATTGGGTCTGCGGATGGTGATGGCGACAAACGGGACGTTGTTGAACCCCGATAATGTCGAGGCCATGAAAGAATCAGGCATACAGCGTGTGAGCATCTCGCTTGACGCCGCCGATGCCGAAGGTCATGATCATTTCAGGCAGGTTCCCGGAGCATTCAAGCGCGCGGTGGAGGGTGCCGGTTTCTTGAGAGAAGGAGGGCTCGAGTTCCAGATAAACACGACGGTTACGCGGCACAACAAAGACGATCTGCCGGAAATCATGCAAATGGTCGCCGATCTGGGGGCCGTGGCGCACCATTTGTTTTTGCTCGTTCCCACAGGTCGAGCCAGGGAAATGGCCAACCAGGAAATTGAAGCCGGAGAGTACGAAAGCGTTCTGAAATGGCTTTGCAGCATGAGGGAAAAAACGCCGCTACATTTAAAGGCCACCTGCGCTCCTCATTATTATCGTATCCTTCGCCAGGAAGCCAGGTCCAGGGGGCAGGAGGTGACTTATGAGACGCATGGGCTGGATGCTGTTACGCGGGGATGTCTCGGCGGCACGTCATTTTGCTTTATCTCTCATGACGGGATCATCCAACCTTGTGGTTACCTGGATATACCTTGCGGAGATTTAAAGACGCAGCCCTTTGGAGCTATCTGGCTTAATTCCGAAGTGTTTGGTAAACTTCGAAATTTCAAGGGCTACAAAGGCAAATGCGGGAGGTGTGAATATTTGAATGTATGCGGCGGCTGCAGGGCGCGTGCTTACGAAGCCACCGGAAATTTTCTCGAGGAAGAACCCTTGTGCTCCTATCAGCCGAAAAAGATAGGAGCGACGCCTTGGAAGGCCGGAGAACCCCTTGATGGATGAGAAAGACAGAGAGATACTCAACGAAATTCAATCGGCATTTCCGATCGTAAGCAGGCCGTACGCCGAGCTTGGCGCCCGGCTTGGGTTGAAGGAAGAAGAAGTTTTAGATAGGGTTGTGAAACTGAGAAAATCAGGCGTGATACGCCGGATAGGTGCCAATTTTCATTCCAACAGGCTCGATTTTTCAAGCACGCTCTGTGCAGCGAGGGTTCCGAAGGAAAAACTGGAGCTCTTCGTTCGGAAAGTCAATTCATACCCGGGTGTCACCCATAATTACCTGAGACCAGGAAACTACAATGTATGGTTCACATTCATTGCTCCTGACATGATATCCATAGAGAATGCTCTTCGGGATATCGAGGCCGAAACCGGAGTGGAAAAAATTCTGAACCTTCCTGCTCTTCGCTTGTTCAAAATAAAAGTCGATTTTGAAATTTAACGGATGCCCGGAGAATAAATATGAAAGGAATCATTCTTGCCGGAGGATCGGGGACAAGGCTTCACCCTATAACCCGCGTGGTCAGCAAGCAGCTTCTGCCTGTGTATGACAAACCAATGATCTATTATCCTTTATCCGTGTTGATGCTTGCGGGCATAAGGGAAATACTCGTTATATCGACACCCAGAGACCTGCCGTCTTACGAGGCGTTGTTGGGAGACGGCAGCCAGCTGGGAATGAATTTCCGTTACAAGGAGCAGCCCAGACCCGAAGGCTTGGCGCAGGCGTTTATCCTCGGCCGGGATTTCATCGGTGAGGACAATGTGTGCATGGTTCTCGGGGACAACATTTTTTACGGTCATGGCCTATCCGGGAAGCTTGTCTCGGCTGCTTCGAGAAGGGAAGGGGCCACTGTTTTCGGTTATTGGGTCAAGGACCCGCATCGCTACGGGGTGGTGTCTTTCGATTCGACAGGGCAAGCTGTTGAAATAGAAGAAAAACCGGCCGTACCCCGATCAAATTTCGCAGTTACAGGACTTTATTTTTACGACAACCGGGTGGTGGAAATCGCCTCCTCGTTGAAGCCGTCGCCCAGGGGGGAACTGGAAATAACCGATGTGAACAAAGCTTATCTGGCGCTCGGAATGCTTCAAGTGGAAACCTTGGGTCGCGGGGTTGCGTGGCTCGACACTGGTACACATGTGAGCCTGATGCAGGCCTCCAATTTTATCCAGGTGATTGAAGAGCGACAAGGCCTTAAAATAGCTTGCATCGAGGAGATTGCATACCGAAAAGGATTCATCGATTCGGCTCAATTTGAAAGGCTGGCGAAGGAGCTCAATAACAATAGCTATGGTGACTACCTTTTGAATTTTCTTCGGCAGGAGGGCGCATGAAAGTCGTGCCGACTTCTATCACTGATGTCTTGATTTTGGAGCCCTCGGTGTTTGAAGACCGCCGAGGGTATTTCATGGAAATCTACCAGCGTGATCGTTATGCCGGGCTTGGCATCGATGTTGATTTTGTGCAGGACAACCTTTCCGTTTCTTTAAAAGGAACACTCAGAGGGCTTCATTTTCAGTATCCGCACGGGCAGGCCAAGTTGGTTCAGGTTCTCGACGGCGAGGTGTTCGATGTTGCAGTTGATGTGCGGCGGGGTTCACCGACCTTCGGCGGATGGGTCGGCGTGGCGCTTTCCTGCACGAACCATCGTCAACTTTTTATACCGCAGGGGTTTGCGCACGGCTTTTGTGTAACCAGCGAAACCGCCGTTTTTCACTACAAGTGCGGCGACTTTTATACGCCCTCCACCGAGCGTGGCATCATCTGGAATGATGCGGATTTAAAGATCGACTGGCCGCAGGAGGCGCTGGTTATTTCGGAAAAAGATGCCGGCTACGGCTGTCTCAAGGACATGCCGGAGGAGTTTCTGCCGGTTTATTGATGCCGCTGCACCCTCGGGGTCGCTATCGGCATCGGTATCGGACGTTGATCGGCGACCTTTTCGACCCCGATACCGATCCCTACGCCGATAAGGCGGGGATGGCACTTTTTACGAGCCCGTCAATAAAGACATGCCCGCTCGAAAATATGTTTCTGAGCGGGCATGCCAAACCGCTTTGGATTTTCAAGGCATAGGAAAACCAAGGTGCAAACAAATAACCGGAGCTTGGTGGACTGAAATTCCAAGCTTTAGCTTATCTTTTTTGTTTTAAGGTATAAGAGAACTGGTTTTTTCAGGGAGGTTGTTATTTTGAGCTCTCCCCGGCCAACCATCTATCTATAGCTTCCTTATCGAAACGCCACCTACTTCCTATTCTTACCGCTGGAATTTTTCCTGCTGCAGCATACTTTAAGATACTGATCTCATGTAATCTAAGGTATTTCGCCACTTCTTTTGTCGTCATAATCTGTGCCATGGTATACTCCCTTCCTGTGTTATATGTTGAACCAAGGACTACATTCATCCAATTTAGATAACATAATAATACAAGATTCGAAAAAATCAACAAGAAAAAATTAAAGAAATCTGTAAAACACAATAGTAGCGTGCCTTTCGAGCCTTTGTTTTGTAGTACTGCGCAGGCGCATTTTATGGTCTTTTATAGCCATTTCTTAATCTGGGCGCACAGCAGCCTGTTTTTACCAAAAAGATAAAATCATGTACTTCCTTGTATGGTGTTTTTCGACCTGAAAATGTTCTTTTCACTTCTTTACCGGACGCAAATGCGGTGAGGCGGTTAGGGAAGGCGACACGGCTTCTTGCATCCCGCCGTGCGGGGAGATGCATCTAGATGGTGGATCAGGGCGATGTCAGGGGTATTGACAGCGTGTCGTGAACCGGTTAATAGATAGAACAATATTATTTTTGACCGGGTATTGATGTGAGCCCGGCAGGAGGGAAGACGGATGAGATCATTGAGGGGAATTGTCGCCGCGGGTTTTGGTTTTGTCATGCTTTGTGGTTGTGCACCACTGGTGCTGGTTGGAGTGGGAGCCGCGGGCGGAGTCACCGGGCTCAAATATTATGAGGGGGCATTGACTGCTGTTTTTCAAGCCTCTTTCGATAAGACATGGAAGGCAGCCGAGCAGACGCTCGATAACCGAAAGGTTGATATAGACCTGCGACAGCGAAATTTGGGCTCTGGTAAACTTTCAGGCCAGGATTTACGCGGCAGGCCCTATACCATCACTTTCAAATATATTTCACCCGAGGAAACCGAGACCGTCATTCGGGTGGGGCACCTGGGTGACAAGGAAGCCTCCCTGCAGTTGAAGGAAGAAATCAGGAAGATCTTGTTCGACCAGTAAGCACGGACTTTTGCAATCGCAGGTATGCTCGTTTAGATGTCGATGCCGACCTTGTCAACAGCGGCTACTCCGCCTTCTATACTGAAGGTTTCATTTTCAAAGCCAAGTTCTCTGAGATTCAGCTGTGCTTCGTATGATCTTACCCCCGTGTTGCATACAAGAATGATCTTCTTGTCCCTGGGCACTTCGTCTATGCGACTGCGAAGCTCGTCCTGCGGGATGTTCACCCAAAGGTCGGGATATTTCTCGACATAGGGCTGACCATCCTGGGTGGCACGGCAGTCGAGAAAAAAGTATTCGTTGTTTTCCCGGTTTTCCCATACTTTTTCTAATTTATCGGGGACGATGCCGGTGAAGCGGCCTTCAATGAGGTTTTCGGCGGCGTTGCCCAAAGCGTTTAAAATGTCAAGCGCGGAAGAGAAGGGCGGGGAATAGGCCAATTCAAGGTTGCTGATCTCATCAACGGTCGCCTTCTTGCTCAGCAGAGCGGCAACGGCGTTTATCCTGCCAACCAGGGCGTCACCGTTTCCTCCGAAACCTTGTATACCAAGCACCCTGCGACTGGCTCGGTCAACCACCAGTTCGAGAAACATCAACTCCCTGGTAGGGTAAAAATGAGCCCTGTCCAGTTGTGAAATCTGGATGCTTGCTGCATCGAATCCCTCTTTAAGTGCGTTTTGCATTGTCAGGCCGCTTCCTGCCAGAGCATTTTCAAAAACCTTTACTGCAAAAGTTCCAACACCCCCTGGAAAACAGGCGTCTCCACCCGCCAGATTGGTGCCGATAACTCTACCCTGACGGTTGGCCATCGATCCGAGAGGGAAGAAGGCCGGTTTCCCTGTCACCAAATTCATAATCTGTGCACAGTCACCCCCCGAATAGATATCGGGATCGGAGGTTTCAAGCTTTTCATTCACCACAATACCGTAACGGCCTATTTCAAGGCCGGCTTGTTCGGCCAAAGCGACCTCCGGGACGACACCCACAGCTATAATTACGAGTTCGGCGTCTATGGTGCTTCGGTCCGTCACGACTCGACGCACCCCGGTCTCATCGCCTTCAAGGGCCGTGACTTTTTCACCGATGTGGAAATGAACGCCCTTTTCCTCCATGTGGGACTGTGCCATCCTGGCGAACACCGGGCCGATGAATCCAGGCATGATCTGGTCGAACAATTCGACTACCGTTGTGTCGATTTCCCACATGTCCGCGAGGGCTTCCGCCATCTCGAGGCCGATGAACCCTGCTCCAATGACCACGGCTTTCTCGACTTTACCCTTTATTATCTTGTCTTTAATCGTAATGGCGTCGTGAAGGCTTCCCACCGCATGAACGTTCGGAAGGTCCAGACCGGGCAGTGACAAGGGACGGATTTTAGATCCCGTGCCGATCACCAGCTTATCATAATGCATGGTGTCTTTCCGTCCATCGGCCGTTTGATAATCGATGGTTTTTTCAGGCCTGTTTATACTTGTCACGCGGGTTTCGGTCCAGAGCTCTACATCTTTGCAATTCTTGAAAAATTTTTCATCTCTTATCATGTGAAAACTGGTGGTTCTAAGTTCCGAGATATCTGATACGTCGCCTGAAATATAGTATGGGATGCCGCATCCTCCGTAAGAAACAAGGCTGTCGGCGTCGATGATGACAGCCTTGGAATCAGGTTCGAGACGTTTAAAGCGGCATGCCGCCTTGGAACCTAGCGCTACACCTCCAATAAAAATTACTTGTTTAGCCATAATATCTCCATAAATTATATTATATTAAATTAAATGCCTGATTTCAAATAGTGGAACGCTGAAATCAGCCGGGTAAAATTTTATTCAGACCATATTTCCCTTTGATGATTCATGTCAAGATATGATCACTTCAAGAAATGAAATCCGTGCTTTATCGCGGTCGACATCGGGATCGGGATCGGTATCGGGATCGACGTCGGGGCCGGTATCGGGATCGGTATCAGCTGTCTTTCAGGTAGCGCCCGCGGGTCATCCCCTCCCTTCTTTGCTTCTTGGTAAAATCGTTGTCGTTGTCAGTGAAGCGAAGCGAAACGGTTGTCGTAATCGTAATCGTTATCCCCTCGGCATCGGTATCGTCTTTTTTAAGCTAGTTCTTTTTTCCGTCGGCTAATAGCTAACGGCTAACGGCTTATGGCTTATGGCTAACGGCTGACAGGTCATTTATTGGAAATGTGTCTTTTTGACTTAATGTTGGACTTTGGGCGTTGACTTTGCCGTAAAATGAGGTTAAACAGATCGAGTGCCGAATATAATCAAGGGTGCAGGGTCCGGGATCAAAGATCAAAATGATTCCGTTGTATCAGCCGCCCAAAATCCACGGAGGAGATATCTATGGCGGAAGAGGCTATTAACCTGAGCAAGCTCAAAGGAGAATTTCGGGAAAAGGTGAAGGAAGCGCTGCCTGAAGGGAACCTTAATCTTTGCCTTACCTGCGGGACATGTGCCAGTGGTTGCCCCGCCACCGGCCTGGAGAACATGGATCCCCGGAAATTCGTGAGAATGATCGTTTTGGGTATGGACGAGGAGGTGACGACGACACCATGGGTATGGATGTGCAGCATGTGCATGCGATGTCAACATGCCTGTCCGATGAATGTGGATATTCCCAGGATGGTCTACCTGGCAAGGGAAGCTTGGCCCAGGGAAAGCAGGCCCAAAGGGATCATGGGTTCGTGCGATATGGCGTTGCGCAATGATAGTGGTTCTGCAATGGGTACAAGTCCCGATGACTTTCAATTCGTCGTCGAAGATGTGCTTGAAGAATACCGCGAGTCGCAGCCCGAATTTGCGGATATGGAGGCACCGATCGATAAACAGGGTGCTGAATTCTTTGTGAACCAGAACTCCCGGGAACCGGTGACCGAACCTGACGAAATGGTTCCGCTCTGGAAAATTCTGCATCTTGTCGGGGCTGACTGGACTTACGGCTCGAAAGGGTGGGGTGGAGAAAATTACTGCATGTTTCTCGCTGATGACGATGCCTGGGAACATGTTACCAGCACCTCAGCCAAGAAGGCGGATGAATTGGGGTGTAAAATTTTTCTCAATACTGAATGAGGCCACGTAACTTACTCGGTCCTGGCAGGACTGAAAAAATTCAACATCTCGCACAACTTTGAAGTTAAAAATATTTATGAATACTATGCAAAATGGATACGGGAAGGAAAGCTGAAGGTCAACAGCGACTGGAACAAGGATCTTAAAATCAAGTTTACTGTACAGGATCCATGTCAGATTGTTCGTAAGTCCTTCGGCGACCCGATCGCGGAAGATTTGAGGTATATTGTGAGATCTGTGGTCGGTGAAGAAAATTTCATCGACATGTATCCGAACCGGTCCAATAATTATTGCTGCGGTGGAGGCGGCGGTATGCTGCAGTCCGGCTATAAAGACCAGCGGCTGGCTTACGGTCGAATCAAGGACGATCAGATCAAGGCAACCGGTGCGGATTATTGTATTGCCGCTTGTCACAATTGCCATTCACAGATCCATGAGCTCAGCGATTATTACGAGGGGCACTACGGAGTGGTGCACCTGTGGACTCTTATTTGCCTGTCTCTGGGGATTCTAGGCCCCAACGAGAGGGAGTATCTCCGGGACGATCTGAAGGATGTGAATGTTTTCCATCCCGAAACAGCGATGTAGAAGGAAACGGATGTCGGTGTGTTGTAGATTCGCCGGAGATAAATTCGCCGCTTCAAGGGCATCTCACTTTTAAAATTTGTTGATTTTGATTCATATTCGCATATCCCGCTTTTTTTAAAAGCGGGATATGTTTTTGTATCAACACACTGCCATGAACTTGCAAAGCCTTGTGTTCCAGCTAAGCATATAGTAACATTCCTTTAAATTCGCTCTCTGTCATAATCTGCACCGAAATCAAAAAAGTGAGCAATCTCTGGTTCCGATTTCGATGTGGAATGAAACAAGTATTTTTAGAAAATTTTGTATTACAGGCCGGGAAATGAATCCATTTGAAAAAGTGCGTCTTTATTGTTTTACAGGTGGAAGTCTTTTGCAGGGAAGAGATCCTGTTGAACTGGTTGTAGCTCAAATCCGCGGGGGAGCCGATGTTATACAACTCCGCGAAAAGCATATGAGCAAGCGGGAAAAATTGTACCTCGGGCTTCAGATAAGGAATGTGACGAAGCGTGAGGGGATTTTGTTCATAGTCAACGATGATTTGGATCTGGCGTTGATATTAAAAGCTGACGGTGTTCACCTGGGGCAGGATGATTTACCAATCGAATATGCACGCGAATTTGCCGGGGACATGCTCATAGGCGTTTCCACGCATAATAAATCCCAAGTTAAGGCGGCGGTCGCAGCCGGAGCGGACTATATCGGGATCGGTCCGGTTTTTGACACCGGTACCAAGAAGGATCATGAACCGGTATTGGGTCCGGATACTCTCGCTGAAATCGGTTCGGAATGTCAAATCCCGTGGGTCGCAATTGGAGGGATCGGACTTGACACAATTGATTCTGTTGTTTCAGCAGGGGGAAGGGCGGTTGCTGTGATATCCGACATCCTCCTGGCAGATGATGTGGAGGCCCGGTGCAAGGAGGTTAAAGATAAATTGAAATGAGTGAAATGATGGATCATCCTTTTTCCAAATCGATATCCACCGCAGAACGTGTGAAGCGGTTGAACGAGGTGGTTGGTGCCGAGGATGCCATTTGCATTCTGATCAATGCGGATCCCGATGCAATGGCAAGTGCAATGGCATTAAAACGTTTTTTTTGGAGGAAGGTCCGCCGGGTGAGCATATGCCATGTGAACGAAATTCAACGTGCTGATAACCTGGCTTTTGTGCGGCTGCTCCGGGTTGTCCAGGTGCCACTGAAAGAACTGAAGCCGGAAGCGTTTACCAAGTGGGCTGTTGTGGACGGGCAACCAGGGCAGCACGAGCATTTCATTGAGCGTGGCTTCGACATCATTATTGATCATCATCCTCTCGGAGAAACTTCAAAGGCGGCACATGTGGATATCCGAGAGGATTACGGGGCCACGGCGACCATCATGACCGAATACCTGAGAGCAGCGGGGATAAAACCTTCCCCGCGCCTTGCCACGGCACTTTATTACGGCATCAAAACAGACACCGATAATTTCGTGAGGGAATCGGTTCCCGGAGATATCAATGCGTTTAGATATCTTTATGGATTCGCAAATACAGCGATCATTAAAAAAATCGAGTCCTCGGAGATGACGATCGACACTCTGGACAGCTATCGGATAGCGATCGATCGGCTTGTTCTGGTTAAAGACACCGGCTTCATTCACATGGGCGAGATAGAAAATCAGGATTCGCTTGTGATGATAGCGGATTTTTTCATGAGGCTCGCGGAGACGACGAGGTGCGTTGTCAGCGGCGAGTATGGAGACAAGCTGATCGTAATCATAAGAAATGCGGGCTTCAGGGGAAGCGCCGGAAAGACGGTCCAGAGGGTTTTCGCCGGATTCGACGCATCTGCGGGCGGCCACAAGAGTGCCGCCAGAGCCGAGGTCCCGTTGAGTGCTGTCTCCGGGAAACTCGGCGATAACGAGGATATGGGCGGTTTTCTACGGAAGCTTTTCACCGGGCGCGGTTAAAGGCTGGAAAGGGTGGATGTGATGAGCTTCAAGATACGAGGGCTCGAGGCAAAATTAATCGACGACGTAAAACGATATATCGCCGAGGAGGACACATCCTCTCTTTCAAAAATAATCGACTCCCTTTGTGCAGCCGATTTGGCTGATCTTGTAGAGCATCTCGATTCAACTGAACGCATGTTCATCGTTGAATTCATGACACCTGCGAACGCCGGAGAAATGCTCGTGGAGGTCGAAGCCCCGGTTCAGGAGAAAATCCTCAGAAAACTTGATTCCAAGGCTATTTCAGAAATCATACAGCGGCTGGCGAGTGACGATGCCGCAGACCTGGTCGGAGACTTGCCTCCCGAAATACTCCAGGAAATCATCGCAAGAGTGAGTGAAGATGTTTCCCGGGATCTGGAAAAACTTCTGCCATTCGATGAAGATAGTGCAGGCGGAATCATGGCCCTGGAATTCGTCGCTGTAGATGAAAACGCGACGGTTCAGGATGCCATTGAAGTTATCAGGTCTAAAAGAGAAGAGGTCGGCAACCTTTATCACGTTTGGGTGGTCGATAGATTTCAACGGTTGGTAGGCGTTGTTTCTCTGAAAGATCTGGTCATTTCCCCTCCGGGAACACAGGTAAGAGAAATTATGAATCCGGAGGTGATTTCGGTTGATGTCTCCGCCGATCAGGAGGAAGTTGTCCATCTTGTCAGAAAATACGATCTTGTGAATATACCCGTGGTCGATCAACACCGCCGGCTGGTCGGCCGCATTACATATGACGACATCCTGGATGCACTGGAAGAAGAAGTGGACGAGGATTTTTCTCTTATGGCCGGTGTAATCGACCAGGAAATAACCGAAGAGTCCACCATCAAAATTTCCCGGGCCAGGCTTCCATGGCTTGTCGCCGGTTTACTGGGCGGCATTCTTGCTGCAGCGGTCATCAACCATTTCGAGGACTCGCTTCAGAAGCTGGTGGCCCTTGCTTTTTTCTTCCCTGTCATCATGGCGATGGCCGGGAATACCGCCACCCAGGCCGCTACTGTTGTTGTACGCGGGCTTGCAACCGGTGATATAAGCCTGGTTCACATCGGGCGGCGCTTGCTCCTGGAAGTGAAAGTGGCGTTGATAAACGGGATTATCTGTGGGCTGTTGCTGGGTCTGATTGCTGGAACCTGGCTTGGTGATTACCGACTGGGCGCGGTGATGACGCTCTCGATGGTGTTGATTGTTCTATTTTCAGGGTTCATCGGATGCTCGGTTCCAATTACATTGAAGCGCCTGAATGCAGACCCTGCTCTCGGGACAGGACCGTTCGTTACAACATCAAACGATATTCTCGGGTTGTTCATTTACCTTGGGCTTATGACGTTGTTTTTCAAGTATTTCTCTTGAAATATAATTTATTTTCCATTCCACCGTTTATATTTTTATTCGGCTTTGACCACGAGCACTGCGGAGCCTTGAAGCGCACGTATCAAGCGAACGCTTACATCCCCACGAACAAATTCTTCAGCTTTAGACATGTGCTTTCTTCCAATTATTATTAGATCATAATTTTGTTTGTTACATTGATCTATTATACCATCTGCTATAGTGGTATAAAAATCGGTCACTAAAGAAATTTTTATGTTATTTGGATTAAAACCACTTTCGACAAGATTATCTTTCGCACGTTCAAGTATTGCCTTGGCTTTGGAGGGCATTTCCGCAGTGAATTTTTTGCCCATCAACTCCTCGCTTGCCGACGGCTTTCTGAAGAGGTGTAGAAGCGTTATTTGGGCATCCTCAGGACAAAACGCCAGGTTCGAAATAAAGTTTATTACAGCCCTGGAACTTGTGGAATCGGATAAGGGTATAAGAATGGAATTTGCCAAGGTTCTACCTCCTATTCATATAGGGAGTAAAGGCATCGGTTTAAATCTTCCAGGATTTCATCGGTGGACTCGTAATAAATATTCGCACCACTGGAAAAGTGCATGATAATGTCATTTAAAAGTCTAGGGATATAAGGGTAAATTTTTTTTAGATTTATATAGCGTCTTCGATAAAGGATTGAGAAATCCCCCTGATCTATATTATTGTCCAGCATCCGGTAAACTTCCGGCTCTTGTGCAATTAAATCGATCGTATGAAAGCCTTTGCCAAGCGCATTGATCAATATGTTTCCGAGGCCGAAAATATCCACTCCATAAGGGTTTTCTGTAGCTTCATAATCATAGTCGAAATCAATCCATATGAATTGCCCGGTATCCCGATGTACTATTATATGATCATTTCGTATGTCCCCATGTTTGAAACCGTGCGTGTGAAGAAACCGTATCGCTTCAACAGCTTTGACAAGGCGTTTGAGTACCCCGGGGAATACCGAATCGAAATATTCTTTGTGGGTCATCGAAAGGCCTGCGATATACATTAAAAAATTTTGTCCCGGGATTATGTCGAGTATGCGGATTATGTTTCCTTTTTCGTCCCTGTGAGCTGTACCGTGCATGAAGGAAGGGTGGTCCTCCACCAGTTTCAGGATCTTCGCTTCTTTGTCCGGATTTCTGAAGCACCGTATCCTTGCCCCCCCGATGTAAGTGTCGAATGACTCCAGGAATGATAGCTTTATTATTTTCTTTTCGCCGGTTTTTAGGTCTTCCACCCGTTTGACCCAGAACTTAGGGTCATCCATCCCGAATCTGCGCTCTCTTTCATGCCCCTTGACCAGGTAAAGATTATCGTCTATCTGAATGACATCACCACGATCGATTTCGAATATTTCGCTGGTGTCGGTGATTGTTTTGGTATTCAACGTCAATACCCTTCAAGCAGACGCAGCGGCAGGTTTTCCAGTGCCATTTTTATGGAGTCGAGGAAATTTTTAAGCCCGTTGAGTTCGATGACCAGCCCGAGCTGCTCGCCCAGAACCTGCAGGGTTTCAACATCAGCTTCATGAAATTCCCTGTCCTCGCCGTGATAAACGCGGAGTATCCCTATGACATTGGACCGGCTTTTGATCGGGACGGAAAGCATGGAAACTATGCCCTCTTGGGCGGCGGCTTTTGGATATTGCACGCGTTCGTCATGCTGGATGTCCTTGAAATAAACCGGCTCACCGGTGCATACCGCGCAGTATGGGTCATCGATCAAAACCGGGCCCTTGCGTATATAGCTTTCACTTATACCGTAGGATCGCACATGAAAAAGCTGCTTTTCCCGTTCATCGAGCAGCATTATGCTGCATCCCCTGGCTTGGAAAGTTTTTGTCGTACCTTCGACCAGGTGACTCATAAGTAGGTCAAGGTCTTCGTAGGTGCATATGGCATGACTAATGGCTCTGAATTCTTTTAGATAAAAACGCCTGGCAAGTTTTTCTTCCATTTTCTGGATCTCCTTCGTGAGATTTATTCGAATCACTGAAAGAAGCACATCTCAGACGATATATAAAAGTATAACACGCATCAAATCAATTTTACAAGGTTGTAGGGAAAAGAAGCCCGCGGGCGGGGATGTAGGGGAGGGGTTCAGGCTTCGCCAAAGCTACGCCCGACAGGTCATCCCCTCCCTTCGCTCTTTCAATCGTTGTCAGCGAAGCGGTTGTCGTTGTCGTAATCGTCATCGATATCCCTTCTTCTCTCGGTGCCGGCGTCGGTATCGGTATCGGTGTCAAAATCGTCTTTTTTAGGTAGTTCTTTTTTCCGCGGCTAATAGCTAACGGCTAAGGACTGCTTGCTCCGGATTCCGGCTGCGCCGGGGGTTTCGGAATCGGAATCGTCTGTTTTTAACGGAGTGCTTTTTTTCCACCATCTAATCGCTTAGGTTCTCCCGGCAATGCTTTTAAGGGCTTCGGCGGCCCGTTTTATGTCTCCAGGGGTGTTGAAGAATCCGATACTGAGCCTCACCGTGCCTTCGGGGAACGTCCCAAGGCTTTGATGTGCGAGTGGTGCACAGTGAAGGCCGGTCCGCACTAAAATATCATAGTTGGTGTTCAGCAAATCACCCGTTTCGTGAAGCCCCGGGCCGTCTTCGAGCCATGCGAGATTTATCGAACCGCAGCCGCGAAGCACGTCGTCGGTTTCCATGGGTATCACCGGATCGAATGTGAGAGATAAGGTGGAAGTTTGCAGCTCCGGTTTTAGCGGCCCGTATAAGGTAAGGCCCTGTACATCGTGCAGTTCATCAAGCAGCACTTTTGTCAGGGCTTGTTCATGCTTGCGGATATTTTCGATTCCGGTGGAGAGGATGAAATCCACTGCGGCTCCGAGCCCGGCGATGCCTACGTTGTTTTGCGTACCACTCTCAAGGGCATCGGGCAGGAACTCCGGCTGCCTTAAGTTCTCGGATTCGCTTCCTGTTCCTCCGCGCTTTAAAGGCTTGAGGACCAATCCTTCCCGAAGGTACAGCCCGCCGATGCCCTGGGGGCCCATCAAAGCCTTGTGTCCTGTGAACGTTAAAAAATCGATTCCAGCGGCTTGAACGTCGACCGGGATTGAGCCCGCCGTCTGTGCTGCATCAACAAGTATGGGTATATCGCCTGACACATTTTTTACTGCATTGATATCCTGAATCGTGCCGCAGACATTGGACGCATGGTTGACCACGATCAGTGCGGTGTTGGTGCGCAGGAGCCGCGGGATTTGGTCTATGTCAAGAAAACCCCGGCGGTCGCAGCGCACGATCGACAGTGATATGTATCCGGTTTCTTCCAGATATTTCAGGGGGCGTGTAACGGAATTGTGTTCCATGCCGGTGGTTATAACATGATCGCCGTGTTTGAGAAGGCCGTTTAAAACAAGGTTGATCGATTCCGTTATATTGGATGTGAATACTGTCCTGCCGGGGTCCGGGATATTGAACAATAAGGCCAGGCTTTCCCTGGCGCGCTGCACTATTCTTTCCGCTTCGATTGACAGCCGATGCCCTGAGCGGCCGGGGTTGGCGCCGACTTCGGTCATGAAATGAACCATGGCTTCCACCACCTGGGGAGGCTTCGGGAAGGAGGTGGCTGCATTGTCGAGATATATCGTTTTGGTCATTCTTTCCCCAACCTCCTTATCCATCGGCGTCGGCGTCGGGATCGGTATCGGGGTCGGTTCTTGACCTTGCCGATCAAAGCGTCAAAGGCAGCGCCAGTCTCGCTTCGATTCGATCCAGGGCCTCCTTTAGCACGGGTTTTGCGGTTGCGAAGTTTATTCTGATCCTATCTTTTCCTGCAGGACCGTATGCCGCGCCGCCATAGACTGCCACCCCGGCTTCTTCAACGAGTATCTGGGCCATTGTGTCGCCCGAAACGCCAAGGCGGCTTACATCAGGGAATACAAAGGGGGTGGAATGGGGAGTAGGGCACTGGATTCCGTCCATTGAATTCAGCCTTTGTACAGTATATTCCCGCATATTTTTAAGGTGCATCATGAAATCTGAAAGCCACGGGCCGCCATGAAGAATCGCGGCCTTGGCAGCGGCTTGGGCAAGCGTGTCGGCATGTACGATGATTCCGTGAAGGAACTTTTTGATCGCTTGCATATGTTTTCCGTGGCAAGTGATGTAAGCGATCCTGAAACCGGGGATTCCATAGGCCTTGCTGAAGCCGAAAGCGGTTATCGTGCGTTCGAATAAGTCCGGCTCCAGGGATGCTATGGAAACGTGTTCACCCTCAAAAATCATATCCTCATAAAGCTCGTCTGAAAAAATCAAAAGGTCGTGTTCCTGGGCTATTCGACCGATTTCTTCCAGTTCCCCGCGTGTCAGAACCATCCCGCATGGGTTGTTGGGGTTCGAGAGCATGATAATTCTGGTTCTGGGTGTAATTTTGCGCTTCAAATCATCCAGATCGAGTGTGCCTCCGCTTTGCAGATCAACAGAACAATGGACCGCGATACTCTTCGCGTTTTCAATATTTTCGAGAAACGGGGGATAGACCGGAGAAGGGCATATCACTGCTTCAGAGCCGCGTTCGAGTGCATAATAACAGGCAAGAAAAATTGCGAACATGGTGCCGGGGATCATGTGAACATCTTCCGGTTTAGCCGGAATTTTGTTCACCCGATTCAATTTTTCACACACCACCTCCACGACATCCGGATCCCCTCCATAGGCGCTGTAGGGTGTTCTGTCTTCATTGACAGCCTCTATCACTGCTTTTTTGACCGCATCCGGGGCCGGGAAATCCATATCAGCGACCGTTAAACTTATTATGTCGTCGTTCCATTTTCCCCACTTAAGAGCAGCCCGCGTTTTTAAAAATTGTCGGTCAACCTCATTGAAATTACTCATCTATATGCTCCTGATCTCAACCTTTCCAGCTAGATGTTTTTTGACTTCCATCATAGACAGTTCACCACGGTGAAAAACACCGGCCGCCAGTGCCGCGGATGCACTCGTTTCCGTGAACACATCGTAGAAATCCTGTCGAGCACCTGCACCGCTGGATGCGATCACGGGTATGCCCACGTTCTCGGTCACCGCGTTTATCAATTCCAGGTCGAAGCCTTCGTTGGTGCCGTCACGGTCTATGCAGTTCAAAAGAATTTCGCCGGCTCCGAGTTTTTCGCTGATCCGTGCAACCGTCACGGCGTCCAGGTCTCTTCTCTGGCGGCCTCCACCGGTGGTGCACTGGTACCAGCAGTAATGTTCCCCCCGGGGGCCTCTGAACACCGTTTCAATAACATGATGGGGGACATCCTCGGGAGATGAAACATAAACCCTGCGGGGATCTATCGAAACGACAACGGCCTGGCTTCCATATATACTTGATATGCTTTCTATTGAAGACCGACCTGTCGAGGCCCCGGTTTTTATACACGTTTCGATAATATTGACGGCATCGCTTCCTATCGATATCTTGTCGGCCCCCGAGCGGAAGTAGGCTTCCGCCATTTGGAGCGCACTGTAATGGATTCCTTCCCGGTCCGTATAATCCCTGATCCCTCCCCCAATTGTCAATGGAACGAACACGTTTTCCGACGTGCGTTTCAGGACCTCCATCATGGGCATGTCTTTTAGCGGCAGGTTCCTGAAGCCGGTTATGTTCAAAAACGTAATTTCATCGGCTCCCTCTTCGTAGTATCGCTTTGCCAGTTCTTCAGGTTTCCCGAGATTTCGTATCATGCCTTTTTCCCGGACATCGTAGCGGTCGCCTTTGGTAACAACCAATCTGCCTTGTTCATCCGTTCGAACATCCAGGCATGCTATGATCCTTTTTGCAAGACGGCCGCTTCGAATAGCAGTGGGGGGCGTTACCGTTTCCCCGCCGGATTGGAGGAAATTTTCAAGCATTTCAAGCCCGCAGGCGCCGCTTTTTTCCGGGTGAAATTGTACCGCGGCAACCGAACCTTTCTGCACGGCACTTACGAATTTCCCGCCGTAGTCTGTGGTCGAAAGCACCCAGGATTTATCGTACGGTACAGCGTGATAGGAGTGCACGAAATAAAATTTTTCGTCTCCGTGCATTCCCCTGAACAGGATGGAAGGTTGCTGCGCCTTAATACCGTTCCACCCGATATGCGGCACCGGCAGGGCGGTGGAAAAGCGCTTTGCAATCCCCGGGATAATACCCAACCCTGGTATTCCCGGAGCCTCTTCGCTGCCCTCGAAAAGTGCCTGCAGGCCCAGGCAGATACCAAAAAAAGGCCGCCCGGAGCGTATATATTCGGTGAGCGGTGAAAGGTAATTCTTACGGTTCAGCACCTGCATCATGTTTCCGAAGGCGCCCACGCCGGGAAAAACCAGTTTTTCGGCGAACAAAATGTCCTCGGGACGGTTCACCCTTTTCACTTTTCCACCAAGGCGCTCCAGGGCGTTTATTAAGCTCCGGACATTGCCCGCACCATAGTCAAGCAGTGTTATCATATCTAAAACTCAAAACAGTTCAATTATACGGTCGGTCACCTTGGTCATTCGAGCATCACCGCCAAGATCCGGCGTGCAAAAACCTTCGGCGGTAAGGGATTCGATCGACTTCATCAATGAGGCTGCGGCTTGTTTTTCCCCCAGGAAATCAAGCATCATCTGGACGGACCAGATTGTCGCAATAGGGTTTGCGATGCCCTTGCCTGCGATATCCGGGGCGGAACCGTGAACCGGTTCGAACATCGACGGGAAAATTTTTTCGGGATTCAAATTCGCGGAGGGCGCTATGCCTATCCCGCCTGCAACGGCCGGCCCAAGGTCTGAAAGGATATCCGCAAAAAGGTTGCTGCCGACAACCACGTCAAACCAGTCCGGGTGCAGCACAAAATGGGCTGATAAAATATCTATGTGAAATTTATCCCGGCGTACATCGCGATAAATTCGGCCTGCAGCCTCGAAGCGTTCATCCCAGAAAGGCATCGTATGCTTGATGCCGTTTGACTTGGTGGCGGCGGTGACATGTTTTTTGGGACGAGATTGAGCCAGTTCAAATGCAAACTTCATAACTCTGTCTACTCCGCTCCGGGTGAATACAGTTTCCTGCACTGCGGTTTCGCGCTCGGTTCCGGAAAAGATTCGCCCTCCTATGTCCGAATACTCCCCTTCGGTGTTTTCCCTGATAACCACGAAATCAATGTCTTCCGGCTTTCTGCCGGCAAGGGGTGATTGAATGCCGGGAAGCAGGCGCACGGGCCTGACATTCACATAAAGGTCGAAGCCCCGCCGGATGGGTATCAGAAGCCCCCACAAGGATATGTGGTCCGGCACCGCAGGGTCTCCCACAGCACCCAATAAAATCGTATCAAACGGTTTGAGTTTTTCCAGACCGTCTGAAGGCATCATTTGCCCGTGCTTCAGATAGTGTTCACATGAATATGGAAACTCGGTGAAACTCACTTTAAAGCCATACTTCGTGGCCAGGGCTTCGAGGACTCTCACACCTTCCGGAACCACTTCCCGGCCGATGCCGTCGCCCGGCACCAATGCGATTTTGTACTCCATTCGTTTCTCCTTTAAACAATAATGAACATTTTGAAAGAGGTGTATAATATCTTAAATCAGGAATCCACTCGGAAGAGGAATATGCAGAAGCTTTGTAAAAATAAGATAAAAAAAACCGACTTCGAAAAGCACGATCATCACCCAGCCGGCCATCAACTTATGAGATACCTGCCGGTTGGCCAGTGCCAGGTAGTAAACCAGCGAGGAGATGACTACGAGGCTGGACACAAAAAAACCGACATTTGGTATGGCGATGCCCCAGGCGAAGAAATGCAAGGCAGTGACAATTACGCGACGGTTGCTGCCCTCGGCGAACAAGTTTCGGCGGTCGGGGTTCAGGAAGCTTCTTATTACCAGCAAAACCGAGATCAAACCCATTATTTTGGTCATGGTCTTCGGGAACATGCTGCTCAACCGTGTCATTTCAGGGTCCAGAGAAAGCCAGAATGCAGCGGTGACACCAAGGCCCACAAGGCCGGCGACCAGATCAGTGTTGGCATTTCTAATCATTGGTTTTGCTGCTCCTTTTCCATGAGTTTTTTCCGCGACCTGCGCCTTCGAAAGGCAGCAAAATAAGGCCATGCGGCCGATACCACAACCATTCCGATGAGTATCCATGAAAGCTGGTTTTGGAATAACCGAACGACAGGAAATTTGTAAGCCATGCCGGTCAGCAGCGCTTGAACAAAGCCGATTTCCGCTATGCCGCCCAGGATCAGGCCCAACACGATAGGTGCAGGGTTTATGTCGATCTGCTTCAACAAATACCCGGCGGTACCGAGTATGAGCATAATAATGACGTCCGATACGCTGTTTCTAAGGGCGTATGTGCCCAATATCGTGGCGAGCCCTATCGTGGGTACAAGAAAGTAATAGGGTGTCTTAAAAATGATGCGGTAGATCAGCCTGCCGCCGAGCAGCCCAACCGGTACCATGGCCAGCGCTGCAAGGCCCATGGAAATGATAAATCCGTAGGTAAGAACGCCGCTTGTCGTGAAAAGCTCGATGCCGGGCCTGAGACCGTGCAGAAGCATTACGCCGAGAATAACCGCATCCGGTGGTGCGCCGGGAATTCCCAGGGTCAACAGTGGCACCATGCTTCCCGCAACCGTTACGTTGTTGCTTGATTCGGTGGCGACAAGACCCTCGATTATGCCCGTACCGAAAAGCTCGGGGTGTTTGGAAGCGCGTTTGGCTTCATTATATGCAACAAGATTTGCTATGTTTCCGCCGGCCCCTGGAATGATGGCGACGATTTCTCCGATGGTGCAGGACCTGATCAGGTTGCCCGGCATGGAGAAAACCGTCTTGGTCACTTTCCAAAATGAAGCCCGCTCTTTGGACGAGAGAGATACTTCGCCGAGTGCAGCTCTTCCTTGAGCGGCCATGTTATAAAGCTCCGGGAGCACGAAAAGACCGATAAGTGCGACAATCATTTCGACACCCCCCTGCATCACGGGCATTCCGAAGGTGAATCGGGTTTCGCCGCCGATGGGTGAAACCCCCATCGTGCCGAGCATCATACCGAATGAGCCCCCTAGAAGGCCTTTCAAAACTGACCCTTCGGACAGGCTGGCTATCAATGTAAGGCCCAGCATCGCGACCCAGAAATACTCAGCGGGTCCAAACTTTAAGGAAAGCCTTGCCAGAGGGGGTGAGAGGAACAGAAGAAACAGCACACCGGCGATTCCTCCGACCGCCGATGATATCGTGGCGACACTTATGGCTTCGAGTGCTCTTCCTTGTTTTGAAAGCGGGTAGCCTTCAAATGCCGTGGCGATTGATGAAGGGGTGCCGGGGGTGTTTACCAGTATAGCGGCAAAAGAACCTCCGTAAATCGCACCCATATATACTGCGCCAAGCGCCACCAGGCCCAACAGCGGCGGCATCGTGAACGTAAACGGAAGCAGCACAGCGAGCGCCATCGTGGCTGTAAGCCCTGGCATGGCACCAACGAACAATCCGGAAGAAACGCCTCCGAACACGATAAGAATCACGATCGGGTCTGCTAACTGTATCACCGCTTCTTTTAGGATATCCATAATAACAGAACCTCATCGGGCCGTTGGATCGCCTGGACACAGCCCCTGAACAAAATCCGCCGGCCGCTTTCCACCTCACCTGCCGGGGATATGGGCGGCGGGTGCGGAGAAGCGGCCGGTTCCATCTAAAACCGTCCAGGTTATCACTTTTATTTCTTTGCTTTTTCTTTCGCTATTTCCTTGAAGATATCCGCATAGTTGGCTTCCATCTCCTTCACCAGTTTTTCCGCATCTTCATCAACTGCGTAGGTCATAACGAATCCGAGTTTTTTCTGTTTTTCTGCGATGATCTTGTTCGTTTCGATAAATGCATTGGCCAGCACGTCAATGACATCCGCTGGAGTTCCTTTCGGCGCCGCAACCCCTCTGAAGGCCCCACCTACGATATCGTAACCAAGCTCCTTGAAGGTGGGGGCGTCAGGTAACGTGTCGACGCGCTCCTCTGAAGCCACCGCGAGCACCCGGACCTTATCGCTGTACTGGACGGCCAGCATTGAATAATTCATTGCCGCGGTGTTGTGCCCTCCGAGAAGCGCTGGAACAACCGGGCCGGTGCCGGTGTGGGGGATGTAGGTTACATCAATTCCTGCGGCGCGCTCCAGTCTCAGGGTTTCCAGGTGATTCGCACTGTAGGTGCCACTTCCACCTACAGAGGCCGCTCCCGGATTTTCCTTGGCGAATTTGATGAAATCATCCAATGTCTTGAATGGACTGTCCTTTGCTACGATCAAGGCGTTGGGCGTAAAATGGAACCACATGATCAGTTCGAAGCCGTCTGTTGTGTATCCGGCGTCCTTACGCATGAGAGGCTGCCCGATGATGTGAGGGATGTTCACCCCTATGACGGTATAACCGTCCGGGGCGGCGGTTCTCTGGAATTCACTCCATGCAACAGCGCCTCCCCCGCCGGGCTTGTGAGTAATATTGACCGGTACACCTAAAATTTTCTGCAGGTGGTTCTCCTGGAGCCGGGCTGTTATATCAGATTCACCGCCGGGGTTGAAGGAAATGATATAAGTTATTGGGTTTTCAGGAAATGCGGCCTGAACAGGATTGGAGAAAAGCATGAGTGCGAAGGCCGACAAACATAAGACAATAAAAAAGCTGGTTTTTATTTTTTTTGTCTTCATGATGATACCCCTCTCTTTTTTGGTTGACGGTTAAAAGGACGAAGCCCAGCGTTAAATCGCACTTAAGAGGTTAATAGAAAATTAAAAAAAATATAACTAAAAGGAAAGTATTTGTAAAAAAATATTTTTAAATATAGTTTGAAAAAGAATACCTTTATGCATGAGGTGTCCGATATCTCTACCTTTTTCTTTATTCTCGAAATCCAGGCTTGTGTCAAGGAGAAAATCATCCCAGTGGTTAGGGGTTTGCATGGAGGAAATTTTACGTTAACATTTGTTCCAGTGTGACTAATCCTTGACGGCGTCGTAAAAGTCAAAAACAAGATCAACAATCGAGTCTATGTTGTTTGTTTTCGGGGTCGGTATCGGTAGCGGAGTCGGACGTTGACCGGCGACCTTTTCGACCCCGATACCGATCCCGACGCCGATAAGGCGGGCATGGTACTTTTACGAGGCCATCATCCTTATACAGGAATTTACGCACAGAAACACACTGGGACACGAAAGGAGATTTAATCATGTCCAAAGGCAGTATTCGATGGTTTGGTCACAGTTTCGTTGAATTTACAACCGCAGACGGACACGTGGTTCTTTTTGACCCATGGACGAAAGACGACGGCAACCCGGGAGCGTCGATAACCTTGGAAGACATCACTCGCGCCGATCTCGTGCTTGTGAGTCATGATCATTTCGATCATATTGCTTCTGCGG
>JAWOBE010000063.1:0-13657 GCA_046498185.1 Desulfatiglandaceae bacterium
ACACTTGGCGCTATCTTTCTGGTTAGCGGTTTATCGAGCAATTTTGGGTTTTCTCCACTTTTGGCAAATATGGTGATGGGAGTTATCATTATCAATAAGGTCAAACACGCTGATGACTTATTCCATGTCGTAATCGATGTCCCCTCGGTATCGGCGTCGGTATCGGCTGTTTTCGCAGGAATAGCTATAAATTCCGAATAGCTAAGGGCTAACAGCTAATTGCTATCATTAGGCTGTAATTCCACTACTTCTTCCTACATTTAATAACATATACTGGTTTTTGACATTTTCTAACCACTTTATCCGAAACCGAACCCATAAACATGTCCTCTATATTACTGCGTCCGTGGGAGGCCATTACAATGTCGGTAATATCTTCTTCTTTTTCGGCCTTCAGTATTTCTACTGCAGGGATGCCTTCACGAACAACCTTTGTTATCTTTATACCTTGGCCTTCGATTTGAGCTGCGACTGAAGACATCTGCTCGTCGGTGTATTTTTTCCACTTTTCTTCCAGTTCATGGAGGGTTTTGCTACTCAGCATCGTTTGAACCATGTGATCATCAATTGAATACCTGTCCCTGCGGTCTATTACGTGAAGGACGACCACTTCCCTGGCGCCCAGGGCTTTCAGTTCCTTTATTTTGGCGAGAGCAAGCCCGGCCGCTTCAGAAAAATCGGTTGGGAGCAGTATCTTCTCGAACATTTTTTTACCCCTTTCCGCTCATTGTTTTTCATTATTATGAAAAATCCGGTCATTCCCCGCCGGTGACAATGGAGCCACCGTATTGCTTTTCGATCCATTCCAGGTAACGGCCGGTCCGGACCGCATCGACCCAGTCCATGTTGGCCAGGTACCAGTCAATAGTGCTTTCAAGTGCTTCCTGGAAGCAATACCTGGGCGACCAGCCAAGTTCGGTGCGTATCCTGGCTGCGTCAATGGCGTAGCGACGGTCGTGCCCGGGCCGGTCTTTAACAAATTTTATCAAATCATGGGCGGAGCGGTTTTCATTGTGGGTGTTCAGGCGCCCGTCCATGGCAGTACAAAGGGAGCGCACGATGTCGATGTTGGTTTTTTCTTCGTTTCCGCCGATATTATAGGTTTCTCCGGGCGCGCCCTGTTCGAGCACACGGATCAGCGCTTCGCAGTGGTCTATGACATAGAGCCAGTCCCGTACATTTTTACCATCCCCGTAAACCGGCAGCGGTTTTTGTTCCATAATATTTAGGATCATCAAAGGGATCAGCTTTTCCGGAAACTGGTACGGCCCGTAGTTGTTGGAGCAGTTCGTGATCAGGGTTGGCAGCCCATAGGTCCTGTGGTAGGCACGCACAAAATGGTCGGCAGCGGCCTTGGATGCGGAATACGGGCTGGAGGGGTCATAGCGGGTGGCTTCCACAAAATATCCTTCCGGCCCCAGGGACCCGTAAACTTCGTCGGTCGATACATTGAGGAACCGAAAGTCGGCGGGTTTCCCGGTTTTTTCCCAGTGACGCCTTGCAGCTTCAAGAAGACGAAAAGCACCCATTACGTTCGTCTCCACGAAGGCATCAGGCCCCAGAATCGATCTGTCCACGTGGGATTCGGCTGCGAAATGGACAACGGCGTCGACGGGCTCTTCTGAAAAAAGATTAAACACAAAATCAGCGTTGCGGATGTCTCCATGAACGAAACGGTACCGTTCAGCCTGTTGGGGCGGGAGGCCGCTCAAGTTGGACGGATTTCCTGCGTATGTGAGCGCATCCAGGTTGACGATTCGCCAGTTTGGGCGTTTTTCAAGCGAATGGCGTATGAAATTGGCTCCGATAAAACCACAGCCGCCTGTCACGAAAATTTTTAAAGCATTGTTTTGTTTTGAGCTGTTCATGACATTCCTTACAATAAAATCCATAAAAAAATTATACCATGGATGAAGCCAGAAGCGCAATTAAACCGGGTAAAGGTTCACGCCACGGGGAGGGGAAAAAACCGAAATAATGACCGACAGCCGAGCAGTCCAGGACGGAGTTCGACGGCCGCCGGGCCTTGGTCGGGAATTCTTCCGTGGTCACAGGAATCACCCGTTCCAGCTTTAGATTAAGGTGCCTTTGCGCGACATCGAATATTTCCTGTGCAAAACCGTACCATGACGTTCGGCCTTTGGCGCAGCAATGGTAGGTGCCCCAGCGCGTCGGTCTGGCGGCCAGAATATGACCGGCGATGGCCAGAATACATGATGAAAGTTCTCCGGCGCTGGTGGGGCAGCCGAATTGATCGGAGACGACCCGGAGTTCTTGTTTTTCCATCCCGAGCCGAAGCATCGTTTTTACAAAATTGCTGCCCTCGATTCCGTAAAGCCATGAAGTGCGGATAATTATATGATGTTCATGGCGCTTGCGGACTTCATTTTCCCCTGCGGCCTTGCTTTCCCCATAGATGTTCACCGGGTTGACCGGGTCCGTTACCACGTAAGGCTCATTTTTGGTTCCGTCAAAAACGTAATCCGTGGATATATGAATCAACGGAACGCCCAGCTCACGGCAGCAGGAGGCAAGAAAGGCCGGACCGTCACGGTTTACGCTGAAAGCTGTTTCCGGGTCGTCTTCGGCTTTATCCACCGCGGTATATGCTGCGGCGTTTACAACGATTGAGGCATTAGATCGTTGGAGGACTTTTTCCACCAGTTTATGGTCGGTTATGTCGAAGTCCGGGCGGTATGCCGGGGTCACCGACAAGCCCTGTGCCGAGGCCCGGCGGCACAACTCACGCCCGAGCTGGCCGTTCGCTCCTGTCACCAGCAGATCCACCCGTTCCATTAGATCTCCCTTCAAGATTGTGCGTGTAAAAAAACATCGGCTCGGCCGGGTTCATGATGCTTCGCGCCGGTATACCCTGGCAAGCCCCCCACGGGCCGTTTCGCGGTAAAGAGACGGCAGGTCGTGCCCTGTTTGTTTCATCGCCTCGACGACCTGGTCAAAGCTGACAAGGTGGCGTCCATCTGTCAGCAGTGCATATTCTGCGCTCGCAAGGGCGCTTATTGCAGCAAAGACGTTTCGCTCGATACACGGGATCTGCACCAGTCCCATAACCGGATCGCAGGTAAGGCCCAGGTGATGTTCGAGGCCTATTTCAGCGGCATATTCAATCTGGTGCGGGGTTCCACCCATCATCTGCGCGGCTGCAGCCGCGGCCATAGCGCATGCCACGCCGACTTCGCCCTGGCAGCCGACCTCGGCGCCGGAAATGGAAGCGTTGCGCTTGACCAGGTTCCCTACGAGACCAGCCGTTGCAAGAGCCTTGAAGATGCGTTCGATTTTTATCCCCTGTTGCTTAAGTAAATATTGCAGCACTGCCGGTAGTACGCCGCATGAGCCACAGGTCGGGGCCGTCACGACGAAGCCGCCCGCGGCGTTTGTCTCGGCGACGGCCAGGGCATAAGCGGCAAGGAGCCCCGTACGTTTTTCGGCTTTTCTGAGGCGTCCGGCCTGCGCCAGGATGCTGCCGGCTTTTCGCTGCAGATGGAGGGGGCCTGGAAGGTCACCCTCGCTGTCCAAACCGGCGCTGATAGCCTCCTTCATCTTTCCCCAGCAGAATTCAAGGTGCCGCCATATCAAAGGGCCTTCAGTTTCTTCAACGAGCGCCCACATTGGCTTTCCCCGGGAGGCCGTCCAGGCGAGAATCTCGGCCATGGTGTGCTGGGTGTAGAGGTCCCCGGTTTCAGAATCAAGCCGGCCTTCTTCCCGCAGTTCGCCGCCGCCGATGCTGTAAACCGTCCATTCAGCGGTTTTATTGCCTTCAGCATCCAGTGCCTGGAATTTCATCCCGTTCGGATGGAAAGGAAGGGATTCTTCGCTCCAGATTATTCTGCAGGGAAGAGGGGAAAGGCCTCCTTCGACGGCCTTGTCGGTCAAATGGCCCCTGCCTGTCAAACTGAGGCTCCCGTAAAGTAAGACTTCCACCCTGTGAGCACCGGGATTTTTTTCACGGAAAAGTTCCGCCGCCCGCCTGGGCCCCATGGTATGGCTGCTGGAAGGTCCCATACCGTATCGGTATAATTCACTCAAAGTTTGCATTTTTTCCCCGCAAGCCGATCCCCCCGCTCCACACCAACACTAACACCAACACCAACACCAACAACACCGCCGCGCAGCGGCGCCACTAACCAGCCGAGCCCTGCAGCCGGAATCTGGCATTGGTGAGATAAACGCCGGAGCTGACAAGCACCAACCCCGCCAGCAGGGAGTATGTAAGAGGTTCATGAAGGATCAAAAACGATAAAAACACCGCACTTACAGGAACGAAATTGATGAATATGCTCGCCTTTGTGGGCCCTATCCGTTTGATGCCTTCTATGTACCAGGTCAGCGCCAGCACCGTGCCGAACAGCGATAGGTAGATAAGGCCCCCCCATTCATTGAGCCCGAAATTTCCGATTTGATTCGGAAGTCCTTCGGAAAACGCCGGCACAGCCAGCAGGGCAGTCCCGGCGATGGATGAATAGCATACCGATACAAGCGGAGAGATATGGGCGACCGTGGTTTTTCCGATAAGGGAGTAGCAAACCCAGCTTGCAACGCAGCCGAGAATCCAGAGCTCCCCGGCTCCCACCCCACCGCCAAGAGCCTGGATCAAGTTTCCCCTTGAGATTACCACCATCGCACCCGTAACGGAAAGCATGATGCCCGCCAGCCTGAATACCGTCAGGCGCTCCTTGAACAGGATGGCGCTGAAAAGGGCGATGAAAACCGGATTGTTGGCAACGATCAGGGCTGCCCTGCCGGCGGTTATGATCTGGAGGCCTTTGAAGAAACATACGTTATAGGCGAAGACCCCGGTCATACCCATAAGGATCAACGGAAGGATGTCCGCCGGTCGAGGTTTGGGCAACCGACGTTCCATCCTGTAGACGACGGCGAGGAGCATCACCGAGGCGAGGGCGAAACGCACAAAGGACGCAGAATAAGGTCCTACGTCCCGGGCGACGATTCTGCCCGCCACAAAGGTTCCACCCCACAAAAACCCGGTTCCAAGTAATTTGAGATATATGCTGAAGTAGGTATTCAAAAAAGCTCTATCCTCCTGCGATTTTTTTGAAGCCGTTTTTCTATCACAGCCCCATGAAAATGTCATCTCCCATGGGTCACGTGTGGCACGTCGTTTCGTTCCTTTCGCGGCTGTTACGTAAAGATTCAGATTATGTTATGATAACAAAAAACCATAAGGAGCGTGGAACATGAGCATTATCAACAACGGCGGCGTTTCATCCGGAAAAGTCCAACCGCCCCGGGTTTGGCCCGGAAATCCCACTCCGCTCGGCGCGACCTGGGATGGATCGGGCACCAATTTTGCGCTTTTTTCCGCCCATGCGAAAAAAGTGGAGCTTTGCCTGTTCGATGAGGACGGAACGACTGAAAAGGCAAGGGTCGAACTGCCGGAATATACTCATGAAGTATGGCACGGTTATTTGCCGGATGTGCGGCCGGGCACGCTTTACGGTTATCGTGTGCACGGACCTTACGAGCCGGAAGAGGGCCACCGCTTCAATGCGAACAAGCTGCTGATCGATCCCTATGCCAAGGCCCTGATCGGGGAGCTCAAGTGGGACGATGCCTTGTTCGGCTACCGAACCGGTGATGAGGCCGAGGATTTGTCATTCGACGAGCGCGATTCCGCCCCGTTTATGCCCAAGTGCCAGGTCGTGGACCCCGCCTTCACATGGGGACAACCCATCGGCCCGCGACCGTGGCATGAAGCGGTTATATATGAAATGCATGTAAGAGGATACACAATGCGTCATCCGGATGTGCAGGAGGATCTTCGCGGGACGTTCAACGGATTGGCTGCACAGCCGGTTATCGACCATCTGAAATATCTCGGCGTGACGGCTATAGAATTGCTTCCGGTGCATGCATTCGTAAAAGACAGCCATCTCATGGAAAAGGGCCTTACCAACTACTGGGGATACAACACCATCGGTTATTTTGCGCCGCACCCGGACTACCTGGGCCGTAGGAACGATCCGGCCTCTTTCAAGAGCTTTGTCCAGAAAATGCATGATGCGGGAATCGAAGTCATTCTGGACGTGGTGTATAACCACACGGCCGAAGGCAACCACCTCGGCCCGACGCTGTCATTCCGTGGGATAGACAACCGGTCCTATTACTACCTGATGGCCGACAAACTCCGTTTCTACAACGATTTCACAGGCACGGGCAATGCATTGGAACTGAGACACCCGAAAGTGCTTTGCATGGTGATGGATTCCCTGCGCTACTGGGTGACGACCATGGGGGTGGACGGTTTCCGTTTCGATCTTGCAACAACCCTTGCCAGGGTTGAAGGCTCCTATGACGAACACGCAGGATTTCTGGACGCGGTGGCTCAGGATCCCGTGCTCGGCAGGGTCAAATTAATCGCCGAACCCTGGGATACAGGCCCCGGCGGTTACCAGCTGGGCAATTTCCCTCCCGGCTGGTCCGAGTGGAACGACCGCTACCGCGATGATATGCGCCGGTTCTGGAAAGGGGATGAAGGATTGTTTTCATCGTTCGCCGGGCGTTTTTCCGCTTCTTCGGACATTTTCAACCGTCGCGGCCGCAGGACCTGGGCCGGGGTTAACTTCATAACAGCCCACGACGGTTTCACTTTGCATGACCTTGTAAGCTACAACGAAAAGCACAACGAGGCGAACGGCGAGGATAACCGGGACGGCTCCGACAACAACAACAGTTGGAACTGCGGTGCAGAGGGAGAAACCGGGGACGAGCAGGTGCTGGCACTCCGCCGGAGACAGATGCGCAATTTTCTGACGACATTGCTTCTTTCCCAGGGAACCCCGATGCTGCTTGCCGGGGATGAATTTGCAAACTCACAGGACGGGAATAACAATGCGTACTGCCAGGACAACGAGACCGGATGGCTCGGTTGGCCTGAGATCGACGATTCGGGCAGGATGCAGGCGGCCTTCGTAAGCCGCCTGATCAAGCTTCGGGAAAATCATATCGTTTTTCACCGTGATCGTTTTTTCCAGGGCTCGATTATCCCCGGCACCAACGTGAAGGATGTAATATGGCTCCGCGCCGACGGGAGTGAGATGAACGAGGAAGACTGGACACCCGAAGCGAGCGCGCTTGCAATAAGGCTCAGCGGGGAGGCCGGCCTGGTGCACCTGAGCGAGACCGGCGAACAGGAGCCTGACGACACCTTTCTGCTCTTGATAAATTCGGGGCATGAAGAGGTGCCTTTCATCCTGCCGGACGGAGACCAGGGCGCGTGGAAGGCCCTGGTGGATACAACAGCCGAGGACGGGATCCCGGATAACGCTATGGCGGCGTTGGGTTCCGAAGTAAATGTCGGAGCACGGTCCGTGCAGGTCCTGCGCCTGGTTTTCGAAACAGACGGCGAGGACTCAGCCGGGGACGGGGACGAGTGATGGATTTCGGTTTCGGTGCTCAGATCGAAGGCGCGGGTGCACGGTTCAGGTTATGGGCGCCGGCCGCGGAAAGCGTCGATGTAATAATCGAGGATACTGGCAGGCCGAAAATATTCTCGATGGACAGGGATGCACGGGGTTGGTTTGAAACGTTTATTGAAGGGGCCTGCGCAGGTTCGCTTTACCGCTACAGGATAGATGGGAAAACTGCGGTTCCGGACCCTGCGTCACGTTTTCAGCCCGGGGATGTCGGCGGGCCCAGCCAGGTCGTTGACCCCGACGCTTACCGGTGGCGCAAAGATACCTGGAATGTCAACCCCTGGCATGAAACCGTGCTCTATGAATTGCACGTGGGAACGTTCACTGCTGAAGGCACTTACAGTGGGGTGCTTTCCAGGCTGGATCATTTGGCGGAGCTGGGGGTCACCGCCCTCGAGTTGATGCCCCTTTCCGATTTTTCCGGAAGGCGCAACTGGGGATATGACGGTGTGCTTCCCTTTGCCCCGGATTCTGTCTACGGCCGACCGGAGGATCTGAAAAAATTGATCGACGCGGCTCACGAGCTGGGCCTCGCGGTTTTTCTCGATGTGGTCTACAACCACTTCGGTCCGGAGGGAAATTTCCTGAATCTATATGCTCCGGATTTCTTCACCGATCGATACCAGACGCCATGGGGGGCGGCGATCGATTTTTCCGTACCAGAGGTGCGGGAATTTTTTATTGCCAACGCGCTGTACTGGCTTACCGAATACCGCTTTGACGGTTTGAGGCTGGATGCAGTCCATGCGATCAGGGATGAGACCGGGCGTCACATCCTGGAAGAGCTTGCAGAGAGGGTGCGCGCGGGGCTTCCCGACAATAGGCGCGTCCACCTCGTGCTTGAAAACGACGGTAATCAGGCGGGACTTATCGCCAGGGATTCAATCGGCCGAAGCATTTATTTCGACGCCCAGTGGAATGACGATATGCATCATTGCTTCCACGTGCTTGCCACGGGGGAGAAGTTCGGCTACTACCGCGATTATCAAGACTCGCCGAAGAAGCTGCTGGGCCGTTGCCTGGCTGAAGGATTCGCTTACCAGGGGGAGCCTTCCGAGCATCGTGGAGGCGGGAGGAGGGGGGAGGTGAGCAGACACCTGCCGCCGGAGGCCTTTGTCTCATTCCTCCAGAACCACGACCAGGTGGGGAACCGCGCGTTCGGGGAACGGCTGAGCGTACTGGCGTCAAGGCGTGTTCGGGAGGTAGTAGCCGCAATACTGCTGCTTTCTCCACAGGTGCCTTTGTTGTTCATGGGTGAGGAATGGGGCACGAAGCGGCCGTTCATGTTTTTCTGCGATTTTCATGGAGATCTGGCTGCGGCCGTGTGTGAGGGCCGGCGGAAGGAATTCGCGGCGTTTCCGCAATTCAGTGACCCGGCATCCACCGCGCGCATACCGGACCCGAACGAGCCCGCAACGGCTGAGGATTCGGTTCTTGATTGGGAAGAGCCGGACAAACCGGAATATGCCGGCTGGCTCGCCTTTTACCGCCGTCTGCTGGCATTGAGAAAAGAACGAATCATCCCGCTGATCCCGAATATAATTCCCGCCAAGGCTTCCATGCGGTTGGTGGATGATGAGTGCCTGGTTGTAAACCGGCCCCTTTCAGGTGGCCGAAACCTGGTGGTCGCGGCCTTTCCAGGCACCGGGAAACAGAGGATTCGGCTTGATATGAAAGATCTCGACAGGCCGGGGAAAATTGAATCCATCTATCTTTCAGAGGGCGCTCGGCAGATAGAAAAGGGCGCCATCGAGCTCGAACCCTGGTCCTTGTCTGTTTTTCTTGCCGGGGGAGGTCATGGAGACCCGCTTTTATAAACCCACCGCTTTTTACCGGATGCAGTTCCATGCCGGGTTTACGTTTGCAGATGCGCAGAAAACTGTGCCATATCTTCGGGAACTTGGAATCAGTCACGTCTATACATCTCCCATTCTTGCAGCCAGGCCCGGCTCAACCCATGGCTACGACATCATTGATCACGGAAAACTAAACCCGGAGCTGGGTGGTAGAGATGGGTTCAACGTTTTGAGCTCAGCTCTTTCGGATGCAGGCATCGGCCTGGTTATGGATATCGTGCCCAACCATATGGGGATCGGGTTTGCTGACAATGTCTGGTGGCTCGATGTCCTGGAATGGGGCAGGTGTGCCGAACACGCGCACTACTTCGACATCGACTGGTTCCCTGAGACCAGCGGGCTCCGCAACAAGGTGCTCCTTCCGGTGTTGGGAGATCTTTATGGAAGGGTGCTCGAAAACGGCGAATTCCGCCTTTCCTTCAATTCGGAAGCCGGAGCTTTCAATATTTTTTATTACGAGCACCGCTTCCCGGTCTGCCCGGCGACCTATGGTCGGATCCTTTCGACGTGCCTGGCTGCAGCAAAACCTTCGCTGAAAAGCATTGAAGAATTACAGGCGCTTATGGCGGAAGCCGAAAAATTGCGCAGGCGCCCAGCCTCCGCCCGGGGGAGGAACCTTCATCGAATCCGGGGAAACAGCCTGAAAAACAGGCTTGCAGGGCTTTGTTCCAGGCTGCCGGAATTTCGCACCGCGCTTGAAAAAGCGGAAGAGCTTTTTTCGAAGAGTTCAGCGGACGGGCAGGGGCTTGTTCGGCTGCACAAACTGCTCGAGGCCCAGAACTACCGTCCGGCGTTTTGGCGCGTGGCGGGCCATGAGATTAATTACCGCCGGTTTTTCCAGATAAACGATCTTGCCGGGTTGAGAGTGGAGGATGCCGATGTTTTTGAGGCCTCACACGGCCTGATCCGGGAGCTTATAGCCGGCGGACAGGTTCACGGACTGAGGGTCGATCACATAGACGGCCTTTACGATCCGGTGCAATACCTGAAACGGCTTCAAAAAATGATCGCACCCTTCGCAGATCGACTGGGTTTCGAGAAAGGGCGCTTTCCGGTGTATGTCGAAAAGATCCTTGAAGAGCATGAAACCTTGAGGGCCGATTGGCCGGTATACGGCACCACCGGATACGATGCGTTGAATGAGATAGGTTCTGTCCTGCTCGATGCCGCAGGAGTTCCAATATTGAACCTTTTGTTTGAAGAGCGGGTGGGAACGGGCGCCTCGGATGTAGAGGCCGGGGTCGTGACCGCGAAAAAAGCGATCATGGATCGGGAGTTGGCTGCCGAGCTGGAAGTGCTCGCGAACGAAACGGTGCGCCTGCTTAAAAAGGATCTTGTAACCAGGGATTTTACCCGGTCGGAAATCAGGCAGGCGCTCCGGGAAATCGCTTCCCATTTCCCGGTTTATCGAACCTATGTGGGAACCACGGGCCCTTCTTCGGAGGACGAGAGGGACCTGGACTGGGCTGTCGGGATTGCCCACAAGGCCAGGGCTGTAAGTCATTCGTATCTTTTCGATGTGCTCGAAGACCTGCTCAAGGGCCGATTGTCCCGCGGGTCATCCGGCAGGCCTTCCGCTGAATGCCTTCGGTTGGCCCGAAAATTTCAGCAGTTTACCGGCCCGGTTATGGCAAAAGGCGTAGAAGACACTGCTTTTTATCGAATCGTTCCACTGGTGTCGATGAACGAGGTGGGGGGAGGGCCCGGGAGGAAGACCGGGGGCCCAACCGATTTTCACCAGCGGATCTCCCGCAGAAAAGATTCCCATCCGCTTGCGATGATAACCACCGCCACCCACGACACAAAACGCAGCGAAGATGTGCGTGCGCGGATTTCGGTGTTGTCTGAATTGCCGGAACAATGGGCCGAACACGTGGATCGCTGGCAGGTTTTGAACCGCCGTGCAAGGCTTGATGTGAAAGGTTCGGCATGCCCTTCGAGCCGGGATGAATATTTGTTTTATCAAACGCTTCTGGGCGTTTGGCCGCATTTTGCGGGTGAAACCGACGATGGGCCATCCGGGGCGCTTACTGAGATGCGCCAAAGGGTCGAGGCCTATATGGTAAAAGCTTCGCGGGAGGCGAAAATTCACACCTCGTGGCTCAATCCGGACGAAGAATATGAAGCCGGCCTCCGGGATTTCGTCTCTCAGGTGATTGAAGGGCAGGCCGCGGCACCGTTTTTGAGGGATTTTGATTCGTTCGTCCGAAAAATTGAAATCCCGGGTGCATGCAATGCGTTGAGCCAGCTGGTTCTCAGATTGACCGTTCCGGGAGTTCCGGATACCTACCAGGGAACGGAGTTCTGGGACGACTCCCTTGTCGATCCGGACAACCGGCGTGAAGTCGATTACGACAGACGCATGAAAGGGATCGAGACCCTGAAGTTTTCAGTCGACAGGGACGGGGAGGAACGCCTTGTGCGGGAGCTTTGTGAAACCTGGTGGGACGGCCGGATCAAACAATATATCCTGTGGCGGCTTTTGCACCTGCGCAGGGAAAATCCGGATTTGTTCCTCGGTGGCGATTACCGGCCGCTTGAGCCAGCCGGTGAGATGGAAGGTCATGTGCTCGGTTTTATCCGCAGTTATGGTGAAAAGTTTTTAGTCGTCGCCGTAACCCGACTGACATCCTCGCTCGATCCCGAGTTCCCCCCAAAGCCATCTGCATGGAAAGATACAGCAGTTTCAGCTGGAAGCGACGTACCGGATACCTGGAAGGATGTTTTGACCGGAAAAGTTTCAACCGGTCCCGTGTTTCCTTGTAAGGATTTGTTTTCTTCGCTTCCGGTGGCGGTGCTTATCGGAAAAAACCGGCGGGGTGATAACAGATATTGACTCTCAGGTTGCTAGTCTGCTATTGATATTCAACAATGAACGGCTGCCCGGGTGGCGGAATTGGTAGACGCAAGGGACTTAAAATCCCTCGGTACTGAGTACTGTACGAGTTCGATTCTCGTCCCGGGCACCAAGAAAATCAAGGACTTACAGCACCTCAACTGTAAGTCCTTTTTTTGTGGCAAAATCAAAAGTAAGCACATAGTAAGCAAAAAATATTTTTCGTGAATCTCCGATTCCATGAAAAGGGGGCCGGCGAAAGGATTTTTCTTTGCTGGGCGCCTGAGCCATGATGTGTAGACGGCCACTAAAAGCATCCAAAGTATTCAAAACTCTTGCAGCCTTAAAAAATTGTCCCTCCGATGTCGATTAGTCTCTCAAAGTTAAAGTCAATGCCCTTTTGCCGTTTGACTTGAGTCCGGCACTTATTCACAGTAATGTCTACCCTCTGTGCCAATGTAAATGAGACATCTACCCCTTGATAAATTAGTGTAGGGCGGGTAGGAGATAAAGGATGTTACCATCTAAAGACACCGATAGAAGACAGGAAGAGTTCGGGGTAACACCACTCGCCCTACGGGCTCCTTCCGTTACCCCGAACTCCCTAAAATCGCGATTGGCAGGGTATTTGGAGCATATAGGCATTGAAAAACCTCGTTGATTCAGGTATATATGTGAAGTGATCAAACGACACAAACCGAACCAACGAGGTGAAAATAAATGATACGCCAAACGATACTTCCTTTCAAGCTTGAAACGACCAAGGACCTTATCACGGCGCATGCTGGCCTGGCTCTTTTCGGTGAATTTGCACAAACGTAAAAAAGCAGGACAGGAAGGATGAAGCAGATGGGACCCTGAGGGAGAAGTATGCCCTGATCCGGCTATATATCCCAGATACGCCGAGATATGTGGCGCTGGAGACATGGTAGACTCGTTCCAAGGGCTCAGTGGCTGCCAGCAGCCGTTTTTTTTAGTCCTGAGACCCCCAACCACCAGATCGGCCGAATACTATCGCGGATCTTGGGTCTTGACATCCATGTTGCCACCCATATACTCTCTCCCCAAAAAAGCGAGTTCTTATCCCAATCCCATTCAATTCAATCATTATTATATTTTTAATCACCTGAAACAAGAGCCTGTTACGGAGCCGCAAATGGCCGAAGCTGAAAACACAACCGATCCGGCGTCCGGAATACGCCGCTTCTTTGACGTTCACCCCCCGGTATTCTGGCCCACGGTGATTTTGCTCGTTGTTTTCATCTCCATTACCCTTGGGGTGGGCAAACCCATGGAGCGGATCTTTTCCGCCATCCAGACAAATGTGTCCGATTATTTCGGGTGGTTTCTGATCCTTTCGGTGAACTGCTATCTTTTGATCATGCTCTATATCGCCCTGGGCAAATACGGCAGCATCCGCCTGGGCGGCAAAAACGCGGTGCCGGAGTTTTCCCGCACCGCCTGGTTTGCCATGCTGTTTTCCGCGGGCATGGGCATCGGCATTTTGTTCTGGA
>JAWOBE010000160.1:0-3493 GCA_046498185.1 Desulfatiglandaceae bacterium
GAAATGCGCTGAATGGCATTTTTGATATAGGCCTCATCCTCAATCACAACCCTGATGGCCGCTTTCGGACAGACGGCTGCACACCGGCCGCAGGCGCGGCACTCGGCCTGATCAATAACCGCCTTTTCCCCTACCAGATGAATGGCATCCATAAAACAGACATCTTTGGTACATGTCCCGCACCCCGCGCACTTGTCGGTTACCTCCATGTGAACGCCGGGCATGCGGGTTACCTTGGAACTGATGGTCGGCGTGATAAGCGGGAGCATCTTCCACAGGCAGCAGCAGGGGCAGCAGTTGCAGATGGTCATCAGCCGTTCTGGCGGGCCGATATTTAACCACACGGTGTCCAGCTTATTCCTGCCGATCAGGTGCACCAGCCCGGCCTCCCGGCATCTTTTGGCATGGGCCAGGGCTTCTTCCATACTGACCCGCCGGCCGAACCTGGGATTGATATCATTGGCGGCATCGCCCAGAAAAATACAGCCGTATTCGATCGGGTAATCCTTGCACCGGGCGGAATCGCGGCAGATGCAGAAGTCCATGAGCCAGTGGGTGCCCGCGTTTCTGATAAAATGGTCCACCACCTGCGAAGGCGCGGCCAGGCTTTCGGGCTCTTCAACGGCCTCGTCAATTTTTATCACCTGGTCTTTGGGCAGATACATGATCTCATCGTTTTTAAAGAGCATTTGATCCACAATCCGGCCGATCGGCCGGAAATGGGTCAGTCTGGCCATGAAAAACCGTGTATTAAAGGTTTTGTTGATCAGTGTTTTAATCCAGTATGGGCTGCTCATTATAGAAATCCCTTGTTAAAATACGGATCAGGCGCCATGACTTCCGGGGTGCCGAAATAAATGCCGTTGGGCGTGGGGCCGAAGGTATCGCCGGCGCCCATGGCGATAGCGGTTTTTTTCAGATATTCATCCTGGATGTCCTGGCAGGGATTTTCCGTTACCCCCAGCATGCGGGCCGCTTTTTCATAAAAAGGGGCCAACTCCGTCTCCCAGTCAATACCCAGGCCGGCCCATCCGGGATCCCGGTAGAATTCATTTTTGGGCTTTAAAAGCACCGCGGCATAGACGATGCTGCCGCCGCCCACGCCCACCCCGCGGACCAGGGTGACATGCCGGAAAAAATCCTGGGAGAAATAGCCCGAAAACCCTAAAGCAGGCAGCCAGTTGAGGCGGCGCACATCCATGTCGCCCTCTTCGATATCTTCCGGGGCAGCCCAGTTGCCCTGCTCCAGCACAACCACCCTGTAGCCCTTTTCCGAAAGCCGCAAGGCGGCGACGCTTCCGCCGAAGCCGCTGCCGATCACGGCAACATCATAATCCATCTTCACCTCGCCACAGGCTGTGCTTCATGACTGATCGGAAACATCCAGCAATTGGTTGAGCCTCACAGCGGTTTGGACAAAAAACGCCACCTCGGCGCTGCTGAACTCATGTTTCGCTATGTTGTTTATCAAAACCGCATACGAATGCTCATCCACCGCATGGACTTTCTTCTCGCCTTCTTCAGTTAACGAGACCCAGATCTGGCGCTTGTCTTTTCGCCCCTTCTCCCGCCGGACCAGCGCCATTTTTTCCATTCGGTCCACCAGCCGGGTGCCCGAGGACACCGGGATATGCATTTCCCCTGCGATATGCTGTATTCGCGCGGGCCCGTGGCGGCGGAGAAACTGCAGGAGATAGACGGCGTCAAAGTTTAGGGAAAACTTAGCTACCTTCATCTGTTCGAACCGGTAGATCGCTCGCAGGGCGTCAAATAAAACCTCGTCGAGTTCTTGTCTGGGAATAGGGAGCATGAGAATCTTCCTGTTGAGTTAGGGATAAATCGAATAGACCATAATTATTTGCAAATTGCAACTAATTATGGGTGGAATTTAAAAGATATTGGAATCAGATGGGAGGGAAACAAGCACTTCGTTCTAAAGAGTCGCTTATTTTTGGTGTCTTGAAAAGAATTCAGTTTTCCAGTCTGGTCAGTAGCGTCCATCTGTCGGAACTGTCAAGCCGAGGTAATGGTGTTTTGGGTGTGGCATTTGAACTCAAGATATCAGGCTCGGACAGATAACTCTGGGCGATTGGCCTTGGTGCACTGAGGGCGGAAATAAATTTTACGCCAACCCCAAGATATTGTGTTTTTCCTGAAACCTAAAAATCTTCGCATTAGTGTTTGACTGTCTTCCCCATATCAACCGGAACTAATGGTTAGCAAAGATAGCCGGAGTCCTTCACTTTGACCCAAAGATAATCATGTCTCCTTTCCTGCGTATAATGGGGGTTTCAATCGATAGTTGCAGAGAAACTCTTATTCATACCCTGACAATTTAACTTGTATACAGAATAGCAGATGTTATAATATTATGTAGACTTGAATGGCCATAGCGCGCATAATGATTTGCTTAGTGTGAAGATTTTTAGAACCATCTCTTTAGGGTTGAACAATGGATAGACAGCGCGTCCTTGAACTGCTGAGCCGCAGTAAACCCGAATTGGAGGCCCGATTTGGCGTGACTATGCTGGCATTATTCGGCTCCACTGCCCGTGACAATGCAACCAGTGTCAGTGATGTTGATATAATGGTAGCCTTTGACGGTCCAGCCACCTCCAGGCGCTATTTTGGTGTACAGTTCTACTTGGAGGATCTTCTCGGCTGCCCGGTCGATCTGGTGACCGAAAAGGCCCTGCGAACGGAATTGCGCCCTTATATCGAACGGGAGAGGGTCAATGTCTGATACAAGCAAACGTGAATGGCGTTTTTACCTCGACGATATGATCGGTTTTGCTGAAAAAGTCCTGTCCTACACCGAAGGCCTTGACCAAGCAGGTTTCGAGGTGAGCGGGATGACATATGACGCCACTCTGCGCAACTTGGAGTTAATCGGCGAAGCCGCAGCCCACATTCCTGAAGATGTTCGCGCTGCCCATCCTGAGATCCCCTGGCGGATGATCATCGCCACCCGCAACCAGCTCATCCATGGATATCTCGGCATCGATAACGACACCCTCTGGAGCATAATTCAAGACGATGTGCCAGAATTGCTACCGATATTGAAATCTCTGAAGACTGACTCCACTCATTCCTGAATCTCATCTGCCGCTATTTTTTATGTCCATGACGGGAAAGAAATGAAAGGTCCAGAATGCAGGCCTGAATCTACACGCTTGAAACCAAACATTGCCTATCATAGTTTGCCATAATGTTGATCAATAATTTCAATAGGTGAGTGAAGATTCTAAAAAGCTCCTGTCAGCTATCCTGTTATAAAGTGAAGCACAAGATATCATGGGGTGAGCTCCAGTACACCATAGCCCTAAATTACTGTCTTTTCTGTTTGAAAGTCTTTAGCTGCATAAATCCCAGAATAACTTTATCTTCATAGACCTATGGCTTGACTCTACAGCAGCCAAAAAATGCCTTATCGATGATACAGAAGAGGCTCTTTTTCAGTTACTATAACCCCTTCACACCATCCCGTCATAAG
>JAWOBE010000055.1:0-27608 GCA_046498185.1 Desulfatiglandaceae bacterium
CTTGATCGATTACATACATACCTTCTTCAATCGTTTCCAGGATGGCACCGAGCATTTGTTTTTCTCTATCCATCGGTAGCCCCCATCATAGAAACACCTGTGGGAGGGTTCTCAGCCCGCCTGTTCATGACTATTGTTGTCGGATGCTCAGATTTGGTGTAGAGATAACAGTATCCAGTGCACGGCAAGACTTAGACGTCAGCGAGTTCACCGGGCGCAACTTGAATTGGGTGTATTGAATGATGCGGTCGCAATAAAACCTGAGAGGCTAAAACTTTAAAGAGAATTCCCCAACGTGTCAATAGGAAAAAAAGAATCTACAGTTTATATTTTGATTACATAGCAACACTCATGGAATTTTGCCCCGGCAGTTGGTCTTTTTCCGGAACCTTCAAAATCAGGAGCTAAAGATTCTTTTTGCTTTTATGTTCACCTGCGGGATTCCTTTTTTGATTTTAGGGTGTGGAAATTTGATGAAACCTGAAGCCAAAGGAGGTCACTTTTGGATATTAAAGAGGCAACGGACAGGCTGGTTCAAGAGGTCGAAAAACTCGACTTTAAATCTCCGGTTACACATGTTTACAATCCGCTCACCTACGCTCGCAAAACATGGGATTTGTATACCCACATGTACGGACAAGGGAAACGGGAGATAATTCTTCTCGGAATGAACCCCGGCCCATGGGGAATGGTCCAGACAGGGGTGCCGTTCGGCGATGTAACGATGGTCCGGGATTGGCTGAAAATCAAGGGAGAGATAGGAAGCCCGGTTAAAACCCATCCTAAACGCCCGGTTACCGGTTTTTCGTGCCCGAGGAAAGAAGTCAGCGGCACGAGGCTATGGGGATGGGCTGAAAACCGATTCGGCTCACCGAATGAATTCTTCTCCCGTTTTTTCGTTGCCAATTACTGCCCGCTGGCTTTTATGGAACACAGCGGCCGCAATCGCACACCCAATAATCTGCCGGCAGCGGAAAAAGCCCCTCTGTTTGCAGCCTGCGATCAGGCTCTGAAAGAAACAGTGCGGATTATGAAGCCAAAATGGGTTTTGGGGGTCGGTAAATTCGCCGCCGGTCGTGCTTCGGAGGCTCTAAAAGGCGAACCCTTAATCGTGGGGACCTTAACCCATCCCAGTCCTGCGAATCCTCGGGCCAACCGGGGTTGGGCGACTGTCGTGGAAAAAGAATTGACGGAAATGGGGGTCATTTAGAGCCACGGCTCGCCTTGTTCCTATTTTTAATACGCCGTATCAGCGTATTCAACCCAGCCGCCCATTGTAATCAGATCTTTTTCAAATTGTGTAAGATGGAAAGAAATGTCTTTTTTTTCTTTTTCATTAGAAAAAACAAACTTCATTTTATCTATATTAGTATCTAATTTTACAATTTTATCGCTAAAATGGGAAAACAGATAATCACATTCTTCAGGGGATATTTCCACCGCCAGCATACCACAGTTAAACATATTCTGACGAAATATCCGGCTAAAGCTCGTAGCAATGACAATATTGATCCCTCTGGCTTCAATGGCCCATGGCGCATGCTCCCGTGAAGAGCCGCACCCGAAATTATCCCGGCTGACTATAACTCCTTTTCCGTCTATATCCGTTGCCGGATCGAACTTTTCCAGACCAAGATCTTCAAGCAAATGGGACCCAAGTGTTTCTCTCGTTATTTCAGTAAGGTATTTCGCAGGTATAATCTCGTCGGTGTTGATATCGCTTCGGTCCAAAAACAAGACCTCGCCTGAAAAGCTTTTCATTGTTTTCTCCTTAAATCGACAACTCACCGAGCATATAAAAAGGAGTTTGTAATACAGCCTGCAACAGCCGTTGCCGCGGCGCTGGCAGGACTCATCAGGTGAACCATTCCGCCTTTCCCCATACGGCCGTTAAAGTTCCTGTTCGTGGTCGAAGCACACACCTCGCCTTCTGCAAGCACACCGTTGCTCATCCCCAGGCAGGCCCCACAGGTCGGGTTGGTTACGCAAAAACCGGCATCCATGAATATGTCTATCAGCCCTTCCTTCAAGGCTTGCCGATACACTTCAGGTGTAGCGGGAGAAAGGATCCCTCGAACCGTTGAAGCGATTCTATGACCCTTTAAAACTTGGGCGGCTAACCGCAAGTCTTCCAGCCGGCCGTTGGTGCAGGATCCTATGTAGACTTGGTCGATTCTGGTTTCAGGGAAATCTGCGATAGGTTTTACCTGGTCTGGTTTGTACCCGAAGGTGCTCAGGGGTACCACATCGCCTGCATCGATGGTTATGACGTCACTGTATTCTGCATCAGGATCGGACCGATAGCGGCTGTAGTCCTCAAGGGCCTCTTCCGGGGATGAATAGTCGCCTTTGATGAAGGGCCACAGATACTCGACAGTCGTCATATCCGGCATGCAGATTCCACTGGTAGCACCTGCCTCTACCGCCATGTTGCTCAATGTCATACGGCTTTCCATAGTCATGGCATCGATGACGTCACCATGGAATTCGATAACCTTGTCCGTGGCCCCACCTACGCCTATGGATCCGATAATGTGCAGGATTAGATCTTTCGCGTAGACGCCCGGATTGAGGTTCCCCCGTACTTCGATTTTCATGGTTGATGGTTCACGGAAAACGCAGACCCCTTTTAAAATGCCAACCTCCAGGTCTGTAGTACCGACGCCCGCTGCGAACGAACCAAAGGCTCCATGGGTACAAGTGTGAGAGTCCCCCATAATAATCGTAAACCCGGGACGCACAAACCCTTTTTCCGGAAACAAAGCATGGCAGACACCATTGCGCCCAATATCGAAAAAGTCTTTGATTTTATGCCGTCGTGCCCAATCCCGAAGGATTTTCCCCTGCATGGCGGTTTTTGAATCTTTGGCTGGCGAAACATGATCGATGACGGCCTTGATCTTAGAGGGGTCGAACACCCTGTCTTTATTCCGCGCTTCAAGGTCCAGAATCGCGCCTGGTGTGGTGATCTCATGGCAGAATACCGCATCCAGTTTAAGCACATAACGCCCGGGTTCCGGCTGATCAACCTGATGGCTTTGAAAAATTTTCTGTGCAGTTGTTTTCCCCAACTTATTACTCCTTTGAAACTCCTCGTCCCGGCCGGTAAATGCAGGGGGCACTTATTCGTCTCCGGCGCCCTTCACGAAGGAGAATCCGCTCCGGATACCCTTGCGATTCATTTCAAAAAATTTTTCTTTGCCCTTTAAGGCTTTTTTCATCCCCATGACCGTTTCTTCTTCACTCAGCAGGCCGGTCTTTGCAGCAAGCGCCCCTATCATAACCATGTTGGCCGCCCTATCCGAGCCGACTTTTCTTGCCAACTCCACGGCGGGGACCCGGAGTATCCCGAGGTCGGTCCGTGAAGGATTCTCCTTGATCAAGCTGTCATTCAGCAGCACGAGCCCACCCTTGATGACCATAGACTCGAATTTCGCCAAGCTTGGATAGTTCATTGCGACAAATATATCAGGCTCTGAAGCCACGGGGGATGCAATCTCTTCTTCGGAAACGGTGACGGTGCAATTCGCCGTTCCTCCTCGCATCTCCGCACCATATGCGGGCAAATAGGTGACATTGAGTCCTTTATGCATCGCACCGTGGGAAAGGATATAGCCCATCAACAGGACACCCTGCCCGCCGAATCCCGCGAATAAAGTTCGTTTGGTCATTTTTAATCCTTATCGTAGCCGGTGGTGTCTTTGATAACCCCCAGGGGATAAACCTTGGTCATTGTTTCGTTCACCCATTTCCACGCCTGCGACGGGGTCATTTTCCAGTTGGTCGGGCATGGACTCAATAATTCAACAAGCCCGAAGCCCAAGCCATCCAATTGGACCTGGAAACACTTTTTTATTGCCTTTTTCGCCCATTTTATATCCTTTACAGATGTAAGCGCGCAGCGTTCGACATACACAACTCCGTCAGACACCGCAAGCATCCTGCTGATATCAATTGGCCGACCGTGGAGTTCAGCTCCACGCCCGCCTGGCGCTGTGGTTGCGGTCATTCCAAGCAGGGTTGTAGGCGCCATCTGGCCGCCGGTCATCCCGTATATCGCGTTGTTGATAAATATACAGGAAATCCGTTCTCCCCGGTTTCCCGCGTGGATCGTCTCAGCGGTTCCAATAGCCGCAAGATCGCCGTCACCCTGATACGACAAAATGAATTTATCGGGCAGAACCCTCTTTATCCCGGAGGCCACAGCAAGCGCACGCCCGTGAGGAGCTTCCACCATATCGAAATCCAAATAATTATATGCCAGCACCGCGCAGCCAACAGGCGGAACACCAATCGTCTTTTCCCTCAAACCCAACTCATCTATACATTCGGCCACAAGCCGATGGGCTGTAGAATGACCGCAACCGGCACAGTAGTGGGTATAGGCTTCGGTCAGGGATTCGGGTCTCTGAAATATTTTTTTGTATTTTCGTTCGCTCATACTTCGACCCTCCGTCCGATCTTGCCGTCGCCTTTCAAGACCGAAAAAATATAGTCCCCTATATCGGCCGGCGTTGGTATCGGCCCGCCGGGTATACCATGGAACCAGATCTCGGCGCGCCCACCTACGGACAAAACTGCGTCTTCGACCATCTGTCCGGCTGAGAGTTCAAAGACGCAGACGCGCTCCACTTTTTCGGCCAACTGCCGTAGCGCCTGCTTGGGATACGGGAAAAGACTTATAGGGCGGAACAGGCCGACCTTCAGCCCCTCTTTCCTGAGCCTGTTGACTGCGCCCTTTGCGATCCGCGATGCGGTGCCATATGCCACGATCACGGTATCGGCGTCTTCCACCCTGTAAGTTTCCCAGCGTAGTTCGTTCTCGGCCATGGATTCGTATTTTTTCCGAAGCTTCTCGTTATGAGCGGCCAGGACATTTACATCCAACATCATCGAGAAAAGCCTGTGCGCTTCACGGCCGGCGCAACCATTTAAAATATAATCTTTTTTCGGTAGTTCGGCTGGATCGACAGGATCAGGGAAAATCACTGGCTCCATCATTTGTCCCATCAGTCCATCTCCCAGAAGCATCACCGGATTTCTGTAACGGTCGGCCAGATCGAACGCCTCAAATGTCAGCTCGGCCAGTTCCTGGCATCCCGCCGGAGCCAACACAAGCAAACGGTAATCTCCATGACCCCCGCCTTTCGTGGCCTGAAAATAGTCGGCTTGACTCGGAGCTATGTTTCCGAGGCCGGGGCCTCCGCGCATCATATTTATGATCACCGCCGGCAACTCCATCCCGGCAAGGTATGATATTCCTTCCTGCTTCAGACTGATTCCCGGGCTAGATGAGCTGGTCATTGCCCTTCCCCCGGCGGCAGCCGCTCCAATAACCATATTGATCGATGCAACCTCGCTTTCACCCTGTATAAAGGAGCCTCCCAGCTCAGGCAGCCTTGCCGAAAGATATTCCGGCAACTCGTTCTGGGGGGTGATCGGATATCCGAAATAATATCTGCATCCGGCGCGGACCGCAGCTTCTCCAACCACGTGGGAACCACGCATCAACATTTTTTCACTCGGCACGGTACACCTCGATAGCCACGTCAGGGCAGACCACGGCGCACATAGCACAGGCGTTACATGGTTTTTCGTCCGCTTCGCTACCCTTGAACACGGCGGGTTGATAACCTTTTTTGTTCAGTTCCGGATCGACCTCGATTTTCTGGCGCGGGCAGACCTCGATGCACAAATAACAGCCCTTGCACCGTTCCCGGTCAATGGTAATTTTTCCTAGTTTCATTATTTTTCTCCGATATTTAGCAGATAGCCGCCAATCATAAGTTTGCGGGAATCCCATGTCAAGTAAAAAGGCAGCGAAGCCCCCGGCGCAGCCGGAGCCCCGAGCTATTAGCCATTAGCTCTTAGCGGTTAGCAAATCGGAATCCAAAAGAACTACCTGAAAAACAGCCGATACCCACGCCGATACCGAATTCTGACTCCTGACTCCTGACTTCCCAACAGGTGCGGGCCAGGTCAAAACTCCGTTTCGACACTCCAAAAACCTCGATCCCGACGCCGATACTTCACACTGAAATCTCCCGATTACGATTACGACAACGATAACGACAACCGTTCCGCTGGCGCGTCACTGACAACGACAACGACCTTACCTCAAGAGGCTTAAAGGCTGTGGCGGGGGGTTCGATGCGGGAGATTCATCGGGGAGAAGGGGCGTCGTGCGAGAGGCTTCAGGGGAAGAGCCAACGCTTGCGCTCAAAACCCCTTCGGTGGAGATTTCCTGATCGCGATTACAAATCGCTCCCACAGGATATCGCGAGTCCCCCTCGGGGAGAACTACGAAGTATGAAGGTCCCGTAGCGGAGCCCCCGGCGCAGCCGGAATCCAGAGCTACCAGCCATTAGCCTTTAGCTATTAGCTATTCGGAATCCAAAAGAACTACCTGAAAAACAGACGATACCGATCCCGATACCGACCCCGACCCTGACTCCTGACTCCTGACTCCTGACTTCCCAACAGGTGCGGGCCAGGTCAAAACTCCGTTTCGACACTCCAAAAACAGCCGATACCGACCCCGACGTCGACCTTTTACTTTCCATATGGCACAAGCATCCATAAACCAAGGATCATAAAGAGAGACCCGGCGCCTAGCCTTATATGCTCGGGCGACAAAAGCCGGCTGACAAAACCTCCGCAAAGCACCCCGAGCAGAGAACTCAACACAAGGGCGCCCGCGGAACCTATAAAAACCGAGACACGCGAATCGCTTTCGGCAGCGAAACAAAGGGTTGCAAGCTGGGTCTTGTCCCCCAGCTCCGCGAGAAATATCATTCCGAAGGTGGTGAAAAGTATTTTAAAATCCATCTTACGCTCCTATATTATAAAACTCATTCGCCATCAAAAATTTGCACATCACTCAAACGTCCTTGGATATGGCAACATGCCGATTTACCATCGTGGATGAAAATGTCGTGCGTTCCTGCAGAAACCAACTCCATATTACAAACTCGGGCCATTTACCATAAAAATAGTTCTGATTTCTACAACTAATGCTTTGACAGTTTCAGTCAAAACGGATATAAACTCGACTTCAGCTGTCAAGCTGAAAAGGAGGATTTTTTATGGATAACCAATCGCGGAGCCTCGAAGACCGCTACGGCCGCAAGCTTACCTACCTGAGGGTTTCGGTCACCGACCGTTGCAATCTCCGTTGTATGTATTGCGTACCCCGAAACGGAATAGAGAAGGTACACCATGCCGATGTACTTTCATATGAAGAATTGTTGAGGTTATGCCGGATCGCCGTAGATCTTGGTATAAACAAAATACGTGTCACCGGAGGAGAACCTCTGGTTCGCATCGATATAGACAAGTTTTTGCTACAACTAGCTGCAATCCCTGGCCTTTCCGAAATTACACTGACAACCAACGGGGTTTTCCTCGGCTCATATCTGGAAACATTTAAAGCAGCCGGCATAAGGCGCATCAATATCAGCCTTGATACCCTCGTCAGGGGCAAATATGAATTCATAACCGGGCACGATTGCCTGCTGCCTGTGCTTGATTCGATTGACAGGGCCTTTAATGCGGGTTTTGACCCGGTCAAAATCAATGTCGTGGTAATGCGTGGAATAAACGACGACGAGGTGGAGGATCTGGCTCGGCTTTCGATGGACCGTCCGTTTCATATCAGATTCATCGAGTATATGCCGATGGGAGGATCCTCACAGGATTTCCCGGATCTTTACATACCCTCCAGTGATATCGCCGGCTTGATCGAAGAAGCCCTCGGCCCCCTTGAACCGGTTCCTTCAAAAAAGGGCGACGGCCCGGCACGAAGGTTCAAGATAAAGGGTGCCGCCGGCGAAGTGGGTTTCATCAGTGCGGTCAGCAACCATTTCTGCGACTCGTGCAACCGCCTCCGGTTGACGGCCACCGGCTGCCTGAGAACCTGCCTTCTCTCGGACATAGAAACGGACCTGAAAAGCCCCATGAGGCAGGGAGTATCCGATTCGGAGCTTGTCGAGCTTTTTAAAAATGGAGTGCTTCTGAAACCCAGGAGACATTCAATCGGCGATCCAGACAGCCTGGGAATAAAAGGCCGCATGTCGGCGATAGGCGGGTAAAAATAGTTTTTTTTATTTAAAGCTCGAGGAAATACTCAGCAGGCCGGCCGCGTTTTCTCCGCAAATGCAGGCCATTTCTTCACTGCCAAGTCCCGACGACGTCATTTCGGTGAAATATCTGCGCGGGGGAATCAACGGAAAATCGCTTCCAAAAAGAATCTTCCCGGCTCCCGCTGCTGCAACCGCCAGCGGATATATTTCCGGCCTGTAGAGATATGGGGATGCGGCCGTATCAAACCAAACATTTTTAAGGCGCCCGGAAATCTCGCGTTTCATCAACTCGTAAAAAATAATACCCCCTCCCCAGTGGGCAAGGATAAGCCTGTTTTCCGGGTAAGCTTTTACAAAGCCGTAAATTCCACGCAGCGTCATCGGAGCCTTCCCCGGGTAATCAGCACCCACCGGTTCGTTGGTGTGAAGCATTACCGGCGCATTCCGCTCCATGGCGGCCGCCATCACATCAGAACACGACACCACCAAATCCTCCGAAAAATCACGGCCGTAGAAAGCCAGTTCACCGATGCCTGAAAGGCCCCCTTCCAGGCATCTTCTGACTTCTTCGGCCGCCCAATCACGGTCGGCTGGCACACAGCAAAAACCCTTCAAACGATCAGGGTAGGCCTCGACAGCTTCGATCACATAATCGTTGTGCCGACGGCAGAGTTCCCTGCTCAGCCATGGAAAACCGAATGTAACTGAGAGGTCAACGCCGTTTTCGTCCATACCCTGGATCAATTGCTCGTAACCGATACATCGTGATTTTTCATCCCTGTAAAGGGTCTCAAAAGCTGGCTCCGTTTGAAAAAAGGCAGGCCTGTCTTCCCGTATGAATTCGGGGAATACATGGGTGTGAGCGTCTATGATCATCACATGACCCCCTCCAAAGATTTCTCCAAAGCACCAGGCCTGAAACCTATAAGTTTGTCACGAATAACACCTTTCCTGTCGATCACGAACATCGTGGGAATCGCGATCTGGCCACCGCCGAAATAATCAGACAGGAGCTCCCTGGTATAACGGATGACCCTGTAATTAATCCCGTTTTTACTGATAAAGGATTTCAACTCCTTGTCTCCCATTTGCGGGTTTTCATCCACTGATATCCCCAGCACCACCAACCCGTGCGATTCATATTCACGTTGCAGCTTGACCAGTTCGGGAATCGATTTGGTGCACGGCAGGCACCACGTAGCCCAAAAATCAAGCAATACCACATTCCCCCTGTAATCTTCAAGGCTTACGCTTTCACCATGGATATCTCTAAGATTAAAGGACGGCGCCTTCACTTCCCCATAACTCCTGGCACCGGTCAATAAGGCGAAAACAAGCACCGCGCCAAGCGATACAACTGCCAGGCATTTGACCGGCTTCGAAAAACCTACGGATCTGAATAAATGATTCATACAATAATCCTTTCATGGGATATATTTTTATTTCACTATGAACCAGCATACGGCTGCAGGTTACAAAAAAAAATACTTTCAACCGCACGCGTGTTCAAACCATGTTATATGGATCGATATCGACTGAAAGCCTGATGCCGGTCCTTCGGAAACGTTTCATCCAATGATTTTCGCACCGGACCAGGAAGTGCCTCATCAATCCTATGTTTTTGCTTTTTACAAGAAGCTGCCACCGGTACCTACCCTTCAACTTTGCAATGGGGGCTTCCACTGGTCCCATAACTTTTATTCCCCTGCCGCTGTCAGGCCATGCATCAAGCATCGAGGTCATAATACGCCTGAGTTCTTCAGCCGCATCCATCGTAGTTTGCCGAACGTCCCCCTGAAGAAGCAAGCATGCCATATGCGATAAAGGCGGATAGCTCAGCCCGGTTCTCAATGCCATTTCCTGTTCGAAAAAAGCCTTGTAATCATGGTTTGTTGCGCACCTGATCGCATAGTGTTCCGGTGAAAACGTCTGTATCAATACTTTCCCGGGCCGGGTGCCTCTGCCTGCCCTGCCTGACACCTGGCACAGAAGCTGAAAAGTCCTTTCGGCGGCTCTGAAATCGGGCACTGAGAGGGATTGATCGGCCGCCACCACCCCCACCAGCGTGACGCCGGGGAAATCATATCCTTTTGTTATCATCTGGGTCCCGGCTAAAATATCGATTTCCCCGGCCCCGAAACTTTTTAAAATGCTTCCGGCCCGACCCTTTCGGCGGGTACTGTCCGTGTCGAGGCGCGCTATGCGCGCTGTTGGAAACAAATCGTTGATCTCCTGTTCGAGTCGTTCAATACCAAAACCAAGCGAACGCAGCTCCCCGCTGCCGCACTTCTCACACTTCAAACTTATTGGGCAACGGTAACCGCAATAATGGCATGTCAACCGATTTTCTTCCAGGTGATAGGTCAGAGCCACGTCGCAGTTCGGGCACGTGAGCCTGCTTCCGCATCTGCGGCATATCAGGGAACGGTGGAACCCTCTGCGGTTCAAAAAAAGGATTACCTGTTCCCCTTTGTTGATGGTATTTTCTATCGCCTTTTTAAGCCGCTTTCCCAGCATGCCCTCATTTTGTTCTTCTTGATCCGCCTCTCTCATATCCACAATCTCGACTTCAGGCAGGGGCCTGCTGTCAATACGCTCGGGCATGGTAAGAAGCCGATAACGCCCCTGGGCGGCATTGTGAAACGACTGCACAGACGGGCTGCCTGAACCAAGAATCACGACGGCTTCCTCAATGCGGGCCCTTACGACCGCAGCATCCCTGGCGTTGTACCGCGGGTTTGAATCCTGCTTGTAGGAGGAATCGAACTCCTCATCTACGATAATGAGCCCCAGCCTTGGAAGAGGTGCAAACAGCGCGGACCTGGCCCCCACCACCAGGTCCACTTCGCCTTTGGCCATTCTTAGCCACTGGTCATAACGCTGACCGCGCGTAAGGTTACTGTGATAAATCGCGACCCTGTCCTTGAAGCGGGAGCGAAAAAGATTCTCCATATAGGCCGCAAGCGAAATTTCAGGAACCATTACCAGTGCCTGCTTTCCTCTCCTCACGGTTTCTTCCACCGCGCGGCAGTACACCTCGGTCTTTCCGCTTCCGGTAACCCCATACAGGAGACAGGGAATGAATTTTTCCTCCGCCAACCAGCTCTCGATACGTGAAACAACCGCTTCCTGCTGTTGAAAAAGTTTATCTGGACGTTTGGAAGGAAAAAGCAAAGCACCGCAACCGTCCCTTATTAAAGGCATGTCGATCACCTCGAGAATGCCTTTCCTCGTCCACTTCTTTATAAGATAGCTCCCGTTTGAAAAACGTCGGGTCAAATCGGCAGCCGGCAAGGTTCCTTTGCTAAACAATGTTTCCAGAAATTCCCTTTCGTTTGCGGCCTTGAAAGTTCCGCCGGAAAGTTTCTTCAATTCATTGATATCGCACTCATGCAGCGGCCTGATTATACGACGAAAAACCGCGCCTGCTCCCGACGCTGGAGGCTTTACCTGCTCCTGTAAAAATCCTTTGGCCGAAAGAACCCTTAATTTTGACATCGGCCAACGCTTTCCCCCCCTCGGATGCTTCCGCACCCATTCCAGCACCGGCCGTTCAGGTGCCTCTGAATCCAGGGTTTCGAGTGCCTTGCGTCCTTTGCCGGTAAGCCTGAAAACACTGGTGGAATGAACGTCGAGGCCGGCTGGAAGAGCCGATCGTATAACTTGTCCCACAGGGTAAAGGTAATAATCAGCAATCCACTCAAACAACGCAGCTTGACCGCGATGAAAAAAAGGACGCCTGTCCGGGACATCCGTCATATCCTTCCACCCTTCTTCGGACGGGGACCGGAAGCACTCCAACACGAAACCTGTAACCGTTCGTGAGCCGAAGGGCACCAGGACCCTCGAACCCACGGAAACTATCTCCTCAAATTCCTCCGGGATCGTATAACTGAATGTATTTTTGACAGGAAGGCATACAGCCACTCTGGCGCAGGCCCGGTTAAGCCCTTTTGACACGGGAATTCTCCTTGGTGGGGAAGGGAGGCCATCAAGTTTGCGTTTTTAAATGTGAAATCATCTCTTCATGGATCCGTTCCATCAGTTTTCCGATCGACTGTTTGTTGTATTCTTTAACCGATACTGGGAAGCCAACGATCACTCTGACCCTGCCGGCATTTATCCTGAAGCTTCCTTTTCGCATGATCTTTGATGTCCCGGTGATCGTCACCGGCACAATATCGCACCCTGCTTTAAGCGCAAGATGGAATCCGCCCTTCTTGAAAGACTGCAGGTTTCCTTCCTCACTCCTTGTCCCCTCTGGAAAAACAAGCACCGAAGCACCGTTCCTGATTCTTTCAGCTGCACGCTCCATGCTTTTAACCGCCTTCCGGGGATCGTCCCGCACGATGCCGATATAGCCGGCACGCCTTGACGCAAAGCCGAAAATGGGGATCTTCATGAGCTCTTCTTTCATGATGAACTTGAAATCAACAGGTAAAGAGGCAAGCAAAACGAATATATCGAAGGCGCTCTGGTGATTGCTCATATATATCCTGGGCACGGTCCCGTCTACGCGTTCGATTCCTTCAACATGCACATTTATATTGGAAACCGCAAGAATCGCCCTGGCCCACGGCACCGCTGCGGAGAAATGGACAAGTCGACCCCCCTTCCTGTCGAACAGGCTTACAGCAAGTGCAATAACCGAAAACAGTATCGTAAGCAGTGCTATAAAAATGTTGAGAAAAATGAATCGAATCATTGAACCGCCTCAGTAATGAAAAAAACATAATTATTGAACCAGCGGCATGGTATACATCTGCCTCAGGATGCGTCTCTGACGTTCAATCAAGAATTCATCCGGCGATATGGGAGACCATCGATGCGGACTTGGAAGCACAGCAGCCAGCAAGGCCGCCTGTTCAGAAGTTAATCGTTCCGCAGAAGTATTGAAATAGTAACGGGATGCCCGTTCAGCTCCTCTTCCGGCAGACCCCCAATCGACTGTATTTAAATATGTCTCTAGAATTCTAGCCTTGCTCCACATTAATTCCATCAATAAAGTGTACCAGGCTTCCGCGGCTTTTCTCCAAAGCTTCCGGTCCGTTGTAAGAAACAACGTGCGGGCGGTCTGCATCGTAATCGTACTCGCTCCCCGAATGTCGCCGCCGGACGCCGCCTCCTTGATCACAGCCTTTATTTCCATCATATCAAAGCCGCGATGGTTCAAAAATCTTTGGTCTTCCGCGGCCAGGACGGCAAGCCTGAGCTCCGGGCAGATGTGATCAAGCGGGCGCCAGGTCGCACGCAGCCCCGGCCATGGGAACGGCGCCCCTTCCATCCATTCAATCAGCATGGTCATGGTAAACGGCATATTTATAAGGCGGGCCGAAAAAACCTGAGCCGAGGACACGACAATCGCCAGACCTACTGCCACCGCAATCCATAGAAAAATCTTACGGAAAATCCTTCTTAACCTGGAACGGGACTTCGAATGTTGCGTTCCCCGGCCCTTCAACACGTTCCTCTCTGTTGCTCAAACCTTATCGCCGGAGGAGGATTCCAATTCAAAGTCCTCGACGAATCGCCGATTGGTCTTTTGAAGAATTTCCTCGGCATTGTAACCCAAACGCCTGCAAAAAGCTGAAACCGCGAAAAGCAATCCACCGGCAGGACCCTCAACAGAAACATTATCCGAAGCTTTCACCGCATCTTCAAGCCGCGAAAAGGCATCCAGAACAGATCCCCAGCAGCCGTCCGCCTCTACAGGCTGACCCCGGTGTCGTTCGGCGCGCTGCTGAAGGCTGTGGGCACGCAAAAGCGCCGGAAGCCCCTTTGGAACATCGCTTAAGATCGATTTCCCGTCCCCCTTGCCGTTTTTTTCGGCAAGCTTGATCCTGTCCCAATTTGTGACCACCTCTTCTGCTCCGGAAACAGATTCAGAGCCGAAAACATGCGGATGACGGCGGATCATTTTGGCGGTTACACCTTCAATCACATCAAACAGATCAAATTCGCCGCGTTCGGCTGCGAGCTCTGCCAGGAAAAGGATCTGAAAAAGCAAGTCCCCCAGCTCCAGGCATACTTCCTCCGCCTCTCCCCGTTCGATTGCATCGACCACCTCGTAGGCTTCTTCCAGTAAGTACTTCTTGATCGATGAATCATCCTGCCGGGCATCCCACGGACACCCGCCGGGTCCCCTCAACGTGGAAACGAGATCAACAAGTGATTTCATTTTTTCAGCGAGCAATTCTTTTTCAATCATCAGGACTCAGCCCCGCTTTCGGCCGGTGATGCAGGTTTCGGTTGACCGGAGGGTTTCCCAAACAGCCTGAACCGCCATTTCTGGTAAGCCCCCGGAGAAATCATACCGGTAACGGCCTGATAGGAAGCCACAATCACCGGAACCAGCTTCGATTGCGAAATCAGCGGACTCTGAGAGGGAACCGCGAAAGTGATCAAAACGATCGCCAGGTAAGTGATAATGACACCTTTGAGCACCGCGAGACCTGCACCGAGAGATCGATCCGCCCAGCCGAAAAAAAGTTTGTTTACAACTGTTTTAAGCAACCATCCAACAAGATTGCATGAACACAGCACAGCAGTGAATATTATCCCGAAGGCAAGCAATGGAAGGAACGAAATCGTGGAAAAGTAAGTTTCAAGATATGTTTCGACTTTCGGCTGGTATACGATACCAAACCAAATTCCACACACAACGCCCGCCAGGGATGCCACTTCCCGGAAAAACCCCCTCATAACACCCCTGATAACCAGGAATATCATTAATGCAAGGATACTTATGTCGAGCACGTTCATGACAAACTTCTAGCAGACCCCCCCGCACCAGTCAAGCAGTTCGGATGAAAACGGAAGCTATTGGAAGCTAATAGCCATTAGCTGTCAGCCGTTAGGCGGCGGAAAAATACTCTACCTCAAAAACAGACGATACCGAATTCTGGCCCCTGACCTCTGACTCCTGACTCCTGACTTCCCAACAGGTGCGGGCCAGGTCAAAACTCCGTTTCGACACTCCAAAAACCTCGATCCCGACGCCGATACTTCACACTGAAATCTCCCGATTACGATTACGACAACGACAACCGCTTCGCTGACAACGACCAACCTTCGACCGAATAAAGGCTGTGGCGGGGGTTTCGATGCGGGAGATTCATCGGTGAGAAGGGGCTTCATGCGGGAGGCTTCGGGGTTAGAGGCGATGCTTGCGCTTGAATTTGCTTCGGTGCAGATTCCTTGATCGCGATTACAAATCGCTCCCACAGGATGGGGCGAATCTTTCTCGGGGAAGACTACGAAATATGAAGCTCCCGCAGCGGAGCCCCCGCCGCAGCCGGAAACGGAAGCCTTTAGCATTTAGCTATTAGCGGTTAGCAAATCGGAAGCCAAAAGCACTACCTTAAAAACAGCCGACGCCGATGTAATCGATTACGACAACGGCAACCGCTCCGCTGACAACGATTTCATGCTCGTCGTGGTTATTTACGCAGGATGCGGTGTCCCAAAGACACCGCGAGATAAACCGCCCCTGCCAGAAGGATCGTCGTGGCGCCGGCCGGGAGATCCGGCCCATAACTGACCGCCAGCCCCAACATCGTAAATCCTGCAGCGAGAAGAGATGATAAAATCATCATCTGCCACAGTTTTTTCGAAAATTGGCCGGCAACAGCAGCAGGCAAAGTTAGAAGAGCAATCACCATTACTATGCCGACAACAGTGATCAACAAAACAACCGTAAGGGCGGTCAGGCATAGAAGAAGCAGATAAAAGAACTCTACATGGATTCCGCGGATGCGTGCAAATTCCTCATCGAAGCATACAGCGAGGAACTGATTGTAAAAAACAAACACCAACGACAGGATCACCAGGTCCAGAACCGCAATAAGGATTAAATCTCCGGAAGACACCATTAAAATGTTGCCGAACAGGTAGCTCATTAGATCTTCGTGGTACCCGGGTGTCTTGAAAATGAAAAGTATGCCCACGGCCATCCCGACGGCCCATACAGCCCCGATTACCGTATCTTCCCTCTGCCTCGCGTGGATGCTCACATATCCAATGAGTACCGCCGCACATAGGGCGGCAGCCACCGCTCCATGAATAGGATCCAACCATTCGTAGCGGTAGACCGTTGCGAGATATCCCGCGGCACCCATGCCCGCCAGGACGCTGTGGGAAATTCCGCCTGCAATATAGGTGATGCGCCTCGTGACGACGTAGCTCCCGATCACACCGCATGCGATCCCGGCTAGCAGCCCTGTAAGAACCGCGTGCTGTAAAAATTTATGTACCATCAAATCGGAAAAAAAATCAGCCATGCACTTAACCGTTTGCCTGCCCGAATGTGTCATGCCGGACCATACGCACATCGTGGCCGTAAAGTTGGTTAATCATTTCGCCTGTAATCTCGCTGGTCGGGTGTATGACAACCCGCCGGTTCACACAGGCAACGCTTTTGACATAACGCGAAACGAATCCGAGATCATGGATCACGACTGCAATGGTCATGTGCTCGTTCAACCGCACCAGGAGCTCAAACAATTCCACTTCCAAAGCGGCGTCCACATTTGATGTCGGCTCATCAAGGATAAGAAGCTCAGGGTCGGATACAAGCGCCCTCGCTATCAACACCCGCTGCCGCTGACCGCCTGAAAGTTCGGCGAAAGACCTGTTCCTTACCTCGTACAGCTCCACCATCTCAAGCGCTTCTCCGGTCTTTTCCCTGTCGGCGGCGTTGTAAAAACCCCGGTTTCCCCCGGAACCCAGTCTGCCCATCAACACCACATCCATCGCGGTCACCGGGAAAAGGGGATCAAGTGATGCATGCTGGGGCATATATCCGAGGCGCGCACGCGCCTTGGCCGGGGAAACACCGAAAACCCGAACTCTCCCTTTCTGAGGTTTAAGCAATCCGAGAATCAGCTTTATAAGCGTTGTCTTACCCCCGCCGTTCGGGCCGACGATTGATAGAAAATCCTTATCCGGTACCTGCAGATTCACATCTTCAAGAACATTGCTTCCATCGTAGGAAAAATGGACATTATTAATCTCAACAACTGGATTCTGCGATATCATGAAAGATTTATCCTACTATTTAAAAAGAGCTTCTCGAAGAGCCTCGGCCATTAATTTCAGGTTTGCGAGGTAGTCCCGTGCCAGAGGATCCAACGGGACAACGTTTGCGCCTATGGCCCTGGCGAAGGTTTCCGCCTGGCCGCGCGCGAATTGTGGTTGGACAAACATGGTATAAACCCCGTCTTTTTCGGCCTGTTCGATCAGGTTGGAAAGCTGCCTGGGCCCGGGTTCTTTTCCCTCCATTTCTACGGCAACCTGATTCAGCCCGTATGAATCCCCGAAATATCCGAAAGCCGGATGAAAGACATAAAAGGATCTTCCTCTCAAAGGTCCGAGGATTTCGGATATCTCCCGATCTATCTCATCCAGGTCCTGCTGGAAAAGATCCAGATTGCGGCGAAAATCACTGCACCGTTCATCGAGAATACCACAAAGCGCCTCACAAATCGTTGCCGCCTGTATCTTGACACGTTTGGGATCGAGCCATATATGAGGGTCCGGGGCCTCTCCGCCGGCGGAAGCATTGAAAAAGCGAAGCGGCACGTTTTTTCGGGTGTCGACTATCTTTAGTTCCGGATTGATCCCTCCAAGTTTGTCGATGAAGCCGTGCTCGAAAGGCACCCCGATACGAAAATATACATCAGCTTCAGCCAGCCGTGCAATCTGCTTCGGTGTCGGTTCATAAGTCGTCGGGGATCTGCCCGGAGCAACAAGTTCTTCCACCTCTATAAACCGTCCCCCGACCCGTTCGACAAAATACGCTTGAGGCGCAACACTCACAAAAGCCCTCACCTCAACGCCGAAAGCCATTGCCCTTGGGTTGACCGCTAACACCAGCACGATAAAGCATAGCAAAAAGATTTTTTTCTCCATTCGGCCCTTCCTCTCGGATTTATTTTTGCTTGCAGATCAAAACACGCTCATCGCACTCCTGGCAACGCGCAATCGCATGGTTCACCGAGAAATCATCCCAGTGCTTCTTTTGATTCGGCGTCAGCATACCACTCCCATTACAAAGTGGACAAATCGTCCCCATGGCGGATATTATAGCCCGGCGGATGAATTCGGACCTATTCGGAATTTCCTTAATGATTTCCATCAACTCCCTATCAACCTTGAAGGTGACGGTTTCCTGTTTTTTCTTCATGAAGCCTCCAAATTCCGGATTACTTTGTAATACCCAAAAATAAGCACTACCGTCTCCCTGTCAAGTCGGCGCTGAAAAAGTCCGGATACAGCGCACCTCGTTATTTTAACACTTCTCCGGTAAAATTGCCTTGCCAACAAATTCTTTGAAAGGTATGAAAACGATTCCTGCTTGAATCATATCTTATTTTATGGAAAAGACCACGGCCGGAGGTACGATGACAACCACAGACCATGAAAACCGGCTAAAACGATCTACTCTGCTGGTGGCGGTTATAGCGAATTTTTTGTCCCCTTACCTCGGCTCTGCTGTAAATGTCGCCCTGCCGGCGATACAGCGAGATCTTTCAGCCACCGCGGTACATCTTAGCTGGACTGCGGCCGCGTTTGTGCTGGTGAACGCCATGGTCGCGCTTCCGCTCGGAAAAGCCGCGGACATATGGGGCAGAAAGCGCTTCCTCGCAGGGGGAATCGCACTGCTTACCATTTCCTCCGCTGCATGCTGCCTGGTGCGAAATCCGAATATGTTGATCGCCCTCCGTGCACTTCAAGGAGTTGCCGGAGGTGCAATCTCGGTCAACGGTGTTGCGATCGTTACCTCCGTGTTCCCCCCGGAAGAACGGGGCGGGGCCTTTGGTTTTGTTATTGCTGCTGTATATACAGGCCTTTCCGCCGGTCCTTTCGTTGGGGGCATACTAACCGGATATTTCGGGTGGCAAAGTATTTTTATTTCTGCGTCTCTGCTGGGTGCGGTGGCTTTTTTCTGGATAGTCATCGGACTCAAAGGAGAATGGGCCGATGCAGCAGGCCAGCAACTGGATTTCAAAGGATGCGTTTTATACATGTGTGGCCTTTTCGGGATCACCTACGGAGCTTCCAACCTCCCGGGCACCCAAGGGATTGTATTGCTGACCTTGGGGTTTTCAGTGCTTGCACTGTTTGGGAAACAACAGTATAAGGCTGCTTCTCCGTTGCTTGATATGCGGCTCTTCGCCGCCAACAGGGTGTTCGCGTTTTCCAACCTGGCGGCGCTTATCCATTATTCATCGGTTTTCGCTGTAACGATGCTTATGAGTCTCTATCTGCAATTCGTAAAAGGCCTGCAGCCCCAAACCGCAGGTTTGGTGCTGCTCGTGCAGCCTGTTATCCAGGCGGCATTCTCCCCGATTGCCGGGCGCCTCTCAGATGTAAGGGATGCCGGCAGGGTAGCTTCGGCGGGAATGGCTGTAACCGCAATCGGCGTCACGATGCTTCTTTTTACAGGCAGAGGAACTCCAACCGGGTATATAATCAGCGCCTTTTTTGTCCTGGGACTTGGATATGCACTTTTTTCAAGCCCCAACACCAACGCAATAATGAATTCGGTCTCAAAACGTCATTATGGAGTAGCATCCAGCGTCACAACGACCATGCGCGCCGTTGGGATGAGCATGAGCATGGCGGTCGCCACGGTGGCAATTTCCTATTTTGTCGGAAAGGCTGCCATTGACCAAAACAGCATTCCTTCTCTGCTCCAGGCCATGAAGGTATGCTTCGCAACTTCTATAGCGCTTTGCTGCGCCGGGATAATCGCTTCCCTGGCGAGGGGTTCCACTCGTAGCAACCAACAAAATTTGAAGGCCTCGTAAAAAGCTGGTTCATGCCGCTTCTCGGCAGCCTGGGAGCAACGAACTTGATCGAGTTCGTTGGAAGTCGAAACAACCATGTCCCTCGGCGTCGGGGTCGCTGTCAGCGTCGGTATCGAAAGTTGACGGACGACCTTTTCGTCCCCGATACCGACTCCGACGCCGATAAGGCGGGGATTGGATATTTTCCTGTCAAGCCGTCATATGCCTCGTTTCCCGTTGTTCAAAACAGCCGCAAGCTCGGCCATTGAGCAAACATGAAAGGATGCTCGAAGAGAGGAATTTTTGAATGCAGCAAAGGGGACCCGGGCCGCAGAAGCCGTTTCAGCGTCAACATCCGAATCCCCAACGTAGAGTGCGTCTTCAGGGCTGACGAGGAATCTCTCGAGAATGGTCTCAAGGCATTCGGGATCGGGTTTGGGACGTTTAACGTCGAAAGAGGATATCACCATGTCGAAGTAATTTGTCAAGCCGAAATGATCCAGCACGGGATTTATCGTTGTGCTTCTGTTGGTGGCAACCGCGAGCTTGACCTGCCCTTTAAGCGAAAAAAGGATCTCGTCCAGCCCGGTCTCCATCTTCAGTTTGTCTATAAACTGGGTGTAATCCATGACCCGACGGTATTCTTCGGCTTCATCCTGTTCAGGGTAATTGCGGAACAAATGTCTGACGGACTGCTCTCCGGTTGCCATATGTATATACCAATGGTCCTTTTCGCTCATCGGCGGATAACCAAAATGATTCAGAATATGATTGTAATAGGCGATGTTTGAATCCTTTGAATCAAACATCACGCCGTCGCAATCGAATATAACAGCACGAAACGAAAAGGAAGCATCATCCATTAATTTTCTCCACCAACACCGCTGATACACTCAGGGCAAAAATAAAAACCCCCCTGCCGAAGCCTGGGGGATTGAAAAACCAAGAATAAAAACAGCAATTAGCTCAATGAAAATGCCTCTCCCTGGCAAACCCCAACATCTGAAGAGCGGTTTTGACGATAACAGCGCCAATGCCTGTCCCGATAATGATCAGGACGAGGTAAAAGAGCCCCAAAAAAAGGTAATGACCTGCTTCCCACTGCCATTCAAATACAAAAGGGAACATAATCCTTCTCCTTTATCAAGCTCCGAAACTTATTCAGCCGTCGCGTTAAGCTCTCTTTCTTTCGGAAAAACAGGCAAATACCGATATGAAAGAGAAAAAAGCAAAAAACCATAACCTATGACAGCCATCGAAATGCCCCATTCCTGCCAGGTAGGCAAATAACTGACGAACTTATCGAACGGCATTACCGGAACCGCCAAGGTGACGACCGTGAAAATAAACCTGTTAAGCACAATCCCGGCGCAACTCATAAGGCATCCGGCGATCAGCCATCCTTCATGCCGGCGCGCCCTGGAATTGGTCAAAATCAATGCGGGCACGATCCCGAAGATTACAATTTCAAAAGCCACCATCCAAAGGCCATAAGGCCCTTCGCGGTAAAAATCCGTAAAAGTCAACCCAGCCGGATGAGCAACGCCGAACACCCACGAAATCGTGTCCAGTATTTTCAATACAATGTATGACGCAAGAAGCCACCCTGAAATTTTGGCAAGAGTCTGAAATGCAGCATCCGGAACAAGTTTTTTCCTCGTGACGGCTTGAGCCAGCTTGGTGCACAGTATAGTAAAAGCCGGCCCTGCGGCTATCGCGGAAAGCACAAACAAGAAAAACGTCCAGGGCCAGACATAAAATCCCTCGCGGAACGCGAAAGGACGTGCGTACATAACACCGAACAATCCCCCGAGAGATCCTTGGTGAAAAAACGAAAGAAACGTGCCGGTGGCCGCAAATACAGCCATTATGCCATGGAGGTTTCCACCTGCGAGCCTCAATTCCTTTATCTTCGAAATCTGCCTGTTTTCAAGTATAATCGGCAGGTATTCTATGGCGAGCACACTCAGATAGACCGTGATACAGAACGAAACTTCGGCCAGCATCGAGTGTACGTTTACATGCCAGAAAATGAACCATCCGCGTATAGGCTGGCCGATATCGATGCCCAGCATGGCAACCGCACCGGAATAGCAGATAAAACCTATGATGACCGCGGCATTTATAATATCCTTCAATTCCTTTTTCCCGATGATATAAGTCAGAAATCCTGTAAAGAAGGCACCGGCCCCCAGCGCGATGACCGCAAGGTCGAACACGATCCACAATGCGAACGCAAAATAGTCCGACATGTTCGTCTGGTTAAGCCCCTTAAAAAGGCACAGCGCGGCGGAAATCCCACCCCAGGCCAATAGCAGAAGCCAAGGGACGGTCCACAAAAAGAATTTCCATGCCGGACACCTGTTGACCCCTTCGGGAAACAATGCGGAATCCAGAGCGGATTTCATTTTAACTCCTCCTGATCAAGGTCGCTGTCATCCTGCTTTAACCGTATGAACCGGCTCCCCGGGCAAATAATTGTCCGCCGACCGCCTCACCCACTCTTTGCTCGAAAGATAATAAACTTTAGGCTCGGTGCCCAGCCTCTCGAGCAACCTGAATGCCCTGGGATCACTTTTAAGCCTGTGCACCTTGTGGTCCGGATTGTTCAGGTCACCGAAAGTTATCGCGCCCACGGGACATGCTTCGGCGCATGCGGGGATATATTCATTTTCCTTCAGCTCTCTGCGTCCTTCGTTATAGGCCTGGGTCTTGGCCCGCATCAAACGATGGTGGCAAAAGGTGCATTTTTCGACGACACCCCTCATCCGGGGGGACACCTCCGGTGAAAGATAGCGTTCAATCCCCTTGCCTTTCGGGAAATACCCGTCCCACCAGTTAAAAGTCCTTGCATGGTAAGGGCATGCAGCAATGCAGTAACGGCAGCCGATGCAGCGGGTGTAAATCTGGCTGACGATACCTGTATGGTAGTCTATTTCAGTGGCGGTCGCAGGGCACACGGTGACACACGGCGTGTTATGGTCGCAGTGCATACAGGGCCTCGGGAAATAACAAACCTCCGTATCCGGAAAAGCCTTCCCGTTCGTGACCTTGTAAAGTCGCATCCACGTGATACTTCGAGTCTTGTCGGACTCGTCGGGTCTCACTGAAAGGTTGTTTTCCGCCGAGCAGGCGACCATGCAGGTACCACATCCGGTACATTTATCAAGATCAATGACCATCCCGAAGCTTTGCCCGTTGGCCGGTTTCTCTTTCATAATCTACCTCTTACCCTATACCTTCCGGAGTTTGACCGGCGTGTTCCACCATAAAGGCAACCCGCTTACCGGATCGGTCCCGGGTACAATCAGTTCATTCGGATTGGTTCCCTTGTTTTTCACAAACTCATCGTATGCGGTATGTCCAAGCCCCGATGGGGCATATACCATCCCCGGCATCGCTCCTTCAAAAAGCGTTACCTTCACACGTGCTTTCCCCGCAGGGGATTCGAGTAGCGCCTCATCACCCTCCTTCAGGCGTAATTCCGCCGCTGTCTTCGGATTTATCTCAACAACGCTGCTGTCCTTCGAAAGCTGTGTGTCAAACAGCGTCTTGTTAAGATAAGGCGGATGCGGTGCCCATCCGTTTGCAAGGTTGATAAACTCAACCGGGATCATAACCAACGGGTAGCCGTCCTTCCCGCCCGGCTTAACAGCCCCCCGATCCTTCGCTGCCTTCTCGAAAACTCCACCTGAAAATTCGAACCTGCCGCTTGGCGTGGCAAATGGACGGGTGTCGCTCTGAACGGAGCGATACCAAAGCCCGCCTCTCCGAAGGCGCCTCACCAAATCACCGGGATTTTTGGGTTTCCGTCCTTTTTGGTTTTGCCCCCATTTCCAGGGAGGGGCTTTGCCGTCAAAATTGAAAACCGCCCCGGAAGCAGCAAAAAGACCTTCCGCTCGAAATGAAATCACATCCTGGTAATTCTTCCATGGGAAAGCTTCTTCGAACGCACCACCCATCATGCGCGCGGTTTCAAGTAGCGTGTCACCTGCATTCTTTGTCCTGTACAAGGGATCGATTACTGGTTTTGAGATGCCGTAAAGCTGGTATTGCAACCCACGCGGCTGAACCACTTCGTCCGCTTTTTCAAGATAAGTATGGTCAGGGAGGACCAAATCGGCCATTAAAGCCGTTTCATCGCGATACGGAGAAAAACTGACTATGAATGGAATTCGTTCCAGGGCACGTCTGAAGGCGCCACCGTCGGGAAGTGTAAAAGCCGGATTTGAGGAAAAAACCATCAACGTATCGACTGGAGAGGTTGATGCGTTCAAAATAGCTTCAGCGAACGCAGTCGGCAGGCTGTGAGTGAGTGAAAAATCTCCACGCTGACGGCGATCCAGCCTCAATGAGGCCAGGCCTTTTTTCGCGATCACATCAGGCTCGAAGGAGGGGAGCGTTGACAAAGGAACAGAATCGAGCGGCAGGAATCCCCCAGGCCTATTGATCGATCCCTTCAGTGCATTAAGCGCGCTCACCGCTATAACTTCTCCGACGCTCCCGTTATAGTTTCCCTTACCTTTACCGCAAAGGGCCAAAGGCGAGCGACTGTCTCCGAATTCAATCGCTATTTCTCGAATCGTCCCGGCCGGAACCCCGGTGGTCTTTTGGACCTTCTCAGGCGCGAACCCTTCAAGTACAAGCCGTTTGAAACCGGGACGCTCCTTTCCTTGGGCATCGGTCCAGTCGTCAAACCCATGACATCGGCTCTGAACGAATTTGTCGTCGTACAGTCTTTCTTTTATTAAAACATGAGCTATTGCCAGCGCCAGATCCATTTCGGTGCCGGGTCTTGCAGCCACCCATCTGTCTGCTTTGGAAGCTGTGTTGGACGCCCTGGATTCCACCTGAACAATTTTGGTAGGCCGATCCGAAGAATTTTCATGCCACATGCCCCATGCATTGAGCACACGACCAGGCGATCCCCAGCCTTCCAGCAAACCGCAGCCGAAGCTCAAAATGAAATCCGAGTTTTCAAGGTCATAGCCGAGTGGACCGGCCCTTCCACACATAAGCTTCAAAGAGGCCCTTTCCGTGTCCTCTATAGATGGAACCCTGACATAATTGGGGCTTCCCGCTGCAGTAAGAAAACGCTCGATAAGTGCGGCCATCGCCGACTGAACCGAATTTCCATCAACAGCCGCCAGTGCCTGAGGGCGCCCGGCTTTCCGCAAAGCCGAGATACGTTCCGCCAACATTGAAAGCGCTTCCTCCCAGGAAATCGGCTGGTAAACACCCGACCCTCTCTGACCCACTCTCCTGGCAGGTGCGGTAAACCTTATACTTTCATTGTACAGCAGCTGCAGTCCACCCATCCCGACCGGGCAGATCCCACCTGGATTTACTGGATAATCCGATCGGCCTTCGATCTTCACCGCCCGTTCGCCGGCTTTGCGCACCTCGATCCCGCAGCCTCCGGGACACAGTGTACATAGGGATGCCTTGTGTGAAAACGGCCCCGTGGGCGGCACCGGCACCCATGGCCAGTTCTGGGTCCAAATCGCAATATCGTCGGTAAGCTTCCAGGGTAGCGGGGTAAACTGAATGCCGGCGACGCCGCCGACGAGAAGCTGGATGAAATTTCGTCTGGTTACTTTCATGATCATCTTCCCCGTCATTTATGGCAGACAAAACAGGCGTTGTTCTGTTCCAGCCCGTATTCGGTATGACAATCGGCACAGTCGTTCATTTTCATTCGATCCCATGAATTCTTTTTGCTACCGGAGATGCTTTCACCCCAGATCTTTACGCTGTAACCGGTCAGCCTATTGAACTTGTAATCCGGCAGGGAGGTGGATTCTCCATGGCTGCCGTGGCACACCGTGCAATCCATATCAGCCATTTTTACATGAGCGACGTGAGGGAAATAAACACAGTCCGGCTGACGATAATACCGAAGCCAGGGGACCTCTTTATCCTTTGCGACGAATTCGTTCAAAAAACGCATCTCTTCCGGGCTGTCCCCCATGGGCATTTCCGGGTCCGCGTGACACCCGGTGCATGTATAGAGAGTAGGTATCCCGAGGAAAACGCCGTCTGATCCGAATTCATGGCAATAAAGGCACCGCTCCCTCTCGGTTTCACCGTCTATTCCAATGACAACACCGGGATCCATATGAAGCGCATGGTTGAATTGCAGCGGCTGCGGCTGGCTGGAATACAAAACCATCGGGAAAACCACCCAGCCGATAATCAGGGCGGCCGCAAAACCGACTAAAAGAAAAACGACACCTCGAAGCCCTGCGTTCACTTGATTCGCACTCAACCAGCTTGGAAGCCACGCATTAAGGAATTGACGCGTATCACTTTTGAGAGATTTCCCGGGGGCGTTTTCCGGCTTTTCCATGACCTGAAGCCTCTCGTACCATGTTGTTGGTTTATAAATAACCTGAACTGCAAAATGCTTCTCCGGCGCACGCTAAAGGAGAAATCAGCAGCATTTTAGGCTTTGTCCGGCGGAGTTGATACAGCATTTTCACCTACAGGGGATCACTCACAAGGCATGTCGAAATTCCCGGTAAGCCACTGTTCTCAGCAGGCCCGCCCGGCAACCTCCCTCCATCAGAGCCGGACAGCAAATCCGGGGTAAGGGAGAAAAAATCAATAACTGCTGCGTACTTACTTATTTGCCCTCATTTTGTCAAGGATAAAAACACCAAATCGACATATCCCCACAGCCTGTTGCCACCCCCGGATAAGTCGCGTGCAGCCTTGTTCCCAGGCCCGCTTTTCCGGATGGACAGAGCCTAGAACTTTTTCATACGTTTCCGACGCCGTTTGGCCGCCTTGGCCATTTTTTTCTTTTTCGCGACGCTCGGTTTATCATAAAAGCGCCTGTCCTTTATTTCAGAGAAAAAACCCTCTTTTGTCAACTTACGTTTCAAATCCTTTATTGCTTTTTCAATTTGATTATCTCTGACAATAACTTTCATTCGTTGTTCACCTCGTATGGAATAAAAACAAAAAAAGCATCTCACGTTCTAATCCGCAAGATGCCCTTCCTTCCCTCGTATAAGTCGCCTTCAGCGCAAACCGATCTATTCGCAACAGCTCGGCATAGTTGTCGACAGGGGTTGGAAGGTGAGGACACATTCACGACGCAACCGATGCCGGCAACCGTGGCCAAATTTAAGCCGGAAGCCCCGGAACCCTCGACCGCCTCGTGTTTTAACCTGTACTCACCCCCTTCTCTCCAAGCTTTGCGACGGATCCGGTAAACCACCAGCGTTTTCAGATCCTGTCGGCGTTTTTAGTTAATACAGCTAAGCACACGGAATTGTCAACGATTTTTTCGCGCTGTCCGTGAAAACAGCCGATACCGATTCCGATACGGGGAATGCGGACCAGGCCAAAATTTCATTTCGGCACTCCAAATACTCCGACGCCGATGCCGAGGGAATATCGATTACGACAACGACAACCGTTTCGCTGACAACGATTGAACCTAAGGAAAATACAGATCCCGCAGCGGAGCCCCCGGCGCAGCCGGAATCCAGAGCTACCAGCCATTAGCCTTTAGCTATTAGCTATTAGCTATTCGGAATCCAAAAGCACTAGCTTAAAAACAGCCGATACCGACGCCGAATTCTGGCCCCTGACTTCCCAGCAGGTGCGGGCCAGGTCAAAACTCCGTTTCGACACTCCAAAAACCTCGATCCCCACGCCGATACTTCACACTGAAATCTCCCGATTACGATTACGACAACGATAACGACAACCGCTTCGCTGACAACGA
>JAWOBE010000126.1:0-4787 GCA_046498185.1 Desulfatiglandaceae bacterium
GGCTCGATCAGGGGCTCTTTTCGCCTGCGGCGTCCGTCTGCGTTTTTGTGTTTGTCCTGGGGATAAATACGGCAGATGATGTTGCCGCTGTCGGGATCTGTCAGGTAAACATGGCTGAGATCCCATGATGCGTATCTGAGCGTTACCCGCTTGAGGTGCCGATAGCGGGAAGGAAGCTCAAAGCGGATGCCCTCGAGGCTGATGGTTCCGTCGCTTTGGCGCTGGCTGCGTGATATCCGGGCTGTAAAGGCTTGATGCAGTTTCTTGCTCTCCGGGCAAGGCCGCCCCACATCCTTTGTATCCAGATACCGGGAAAGGGGGCTTTGACCAATCTCCGAATGGGTTTTGCGGTTGTATTCCAGGTCCACCCAGGCAACCGTGGCCTCGTTTAGCTGGGACAGGGTCAGATCCTTGCACCCCTCCAGCATCGCCAGGAGCCGGCCTTCCACCTGCCCCCAAAGAGTTTCGATTTTGGCGTTCTGGTAGGCAGAATAAGGCAGCGTCCTGTCATGTACGATGCCCAGGCGCGTGAGACCCTGGACGGTTTCTCCCGCGATCATGGCCGAGCCGTTGTCGCTCATAAGTGCCCGGGGCAGGCCGTATTTCTCGAAGCCTTGCTTGAGTCCATGAATCAAGTTCTCGGCTGTCTCGGAAAAATACCACTGGGCATGGATGCAAAGCCTCGAGCAATCGTCCAGCACCCCCAGCAATTGAACCGTGTACAACTGGCCATCGGGCTGCAGAACCCTGCAGGAGCCCTGGTGGTAGTCGCAATGCCACAGTGCGCCCACATATTCTGTTTCATAAGAGCGGATCTCGAAGTCTTCGAAGCGCTGCTCGGCCGCCGCCACCCCTGCACTGTGCCCACGGCCCCGGCGAGGACGCTTCATCAGGCCGTGAGCCTGCATGAATCGCAGGACCGATGGATAGGAGGGAGACTTTCCCAGCTTTGGATCCTGAGCGACCGTGGCCGCCAGGTTGTCGGCATGCAGCTGATAACTCCAGCTCGGATGCTGCAGGTACTGGATGTGGAGTTTGTCGCGGAGCTCCACGCTCATAGACGGGTGGCTGCCCCGATCCTCACGTACCTTCCTTGAAAGCCTGCCCACAGGATCGTTCGGATCCTGAAGCGCCTGATAGTACCAGCGCTCGATCGTAGAGACCCCGAAACGCTTCCACTTACCGCTTACGGGGTGTTGCCACTGCCTGGCTGCCAAACGCTCCAGTTCCGCTTTCAACTGGCCACGTTCAGGCGGGGCCGCAAGCAACGCTCCGATCACACTGAAACGAAAATGCGCCCACCTCTCCTTTCCTCCGGTTTCCACCTTCTGCTTCTTTGTCTTTGACATCGCCTTTCTCCTTTCTTCAAAACGTCATTGAGTTTTCGGGCCGACGTCAAATCCATTACCGCAGGTTGTAACCGGAAATCGACAAGCATGTTCTGCGGGAAAAAATCAACCATCACATAACCAGACCCTCCGCTACGGATTTCGTTGTGATCGGAGAAAGAAACGTCATCAGTTTCACCAGACCTTCCACCTGATGGGCACCAAATGCTTCCACTAAACCCAGCGGCATTTGCCCCGGATCTATAGGCCGCCTGAAACGGCCACGCATCGCTTTCCAGAACGCAGACTGCACAAATCTCTCCGCCCACCACTGACGCCAGCGCTTCAGCGTTCGACGGTCAATGGGCAAAATCCGTTGAAGCCGCTTCAACCTGCTCTCGCTTGCCCCATGCATCATGGCTGAAACCAGCACCACAACAATGCCCAGATAAACCTTGCGGCCTAAAAAGCGTACCGATGGCGGCGTCTTGCGCTTGCGGCAACCATCTCGCGAACAGCACAAACTGTGTCGTTTCTCCCAACCAGGCCCGGGGCCCCGTGGCTTGCGCTCGAAATCCCCGCGATGCAACACCGACCCACAGTGATCACAACCCTTGGCTTGCGCTTGGGAGGTAAATTCCCTATCGACTTGTTCCAGAAAATCGTATAGTCTCTTGTCTTGTAGTACTTTTTCCATATGGGGTCCTTCTCCTTTGCTAATTGCCGTTAGTTAGAGAACAAAAAACCTCACAGAGCCCTCAACAAAGGCTCTGTGAGGTTGGACCCCACCCTTATCACAAAAATCAATGTTCAGCAGCACCTCTACTTCATTTATCTCGACTCCAAATCCCCCGCCTCCCATCATTTATTGAGGCGGTACTCATTCTCAGGACCTTCGCATCCATAACCGGTGAGATTGGCATAGATGAGCCGGGGGTTTAACTTCTTCAACTCCTCATAGGTAAGATGGAATTTCTCCATCTCGTATGGTCTGAGATTGTTCAAAAAAACATCCGCATCGGCTATCAGCTTGTGCAGCACTTCCTGGCCCTCAGGGGATTTGAGGTTCAAGGCCAGGCTCCTCTTGTTGCGATCTGTCATTTCCCAGAGGTAGTTGACGTTATGCGGCCTCGCCCAGCCAGCCATTCCTTGCGCTACCAGATGACGACAGTTATCCCCCTTTCCAGGCGGCTCCACGTGAACTACGTCTGCACCCCAGCTTCCCATCAGCATTCCTGCGGCGGGCATCGCAAACGCTCCGCCTACTTCCAAAACTTTAATTCCTTCAAGTCCTTGCATAATAATTAATCCTATACAATACCAACCGACTTAACATGTTTTATATAAAAAATTATAGTTATATATAAAAAAATAATGTTTTTAAATTATTTCCATTTTCAAAGTTTTTTATACAATCAATTATTTCGGCGATGCGCTCGCTGGAATAGACCGGCTCGGCCAACCCGATAAATTTGTCGATCAATTCCTGCCAGGTCAAAGGATTTTCAGGATCCCCTTTGGGATATTCAATTTTCTTGGAAAATTTTTGTCCGCTCCGGGTTGTAATCTCCGCACGCGCGGGCCATTTTTTGGGGAATTCCTTTTCAATTTCTTCGTCTGAAACACAGCGGACCCGGCTCATCATTTCCCGGACTTCGGGTGAATGGAAATTTTCCGGGATGTATTCGTCCACAGACGCTTTACCGAACAGAATGGCAACCGCAGCCCCGAAAGGCATACTGAACTGAGCGCCCACAATGCCCTGCGGATTTTGTTTCTGGTCCTCAGGTTCCACTACAAGCGCAAAGCCGGTTTTTAACACCGAAAGCTCCACCGACTCGATATCCGACGCCTTCAAACGGTTTTTTCTCATTATCTCAAGGACCGCGTCGATGGGTCCCTGTTTGTACCGGCAGCAGGAATGGGGCTTGATGCTGGTTTTGAGTACCAGGTACGGGTCCGCCCATTTGGCCAGAATCCGATCGGGGGCAGGTCTATCTGAGTAAGACTTCAAAAAACCGAATTTACCCTCGATGATTGTGCCGGGGCCAGTGAAACCCTCCGCAGCAAGCAGTGCAGCCAGCAAGCCGCTGTGTGCGGCCCAACCGGCGTGGAAACGTTTTGTGTATGAACCGTCGCTTAAAAACTCCATTGAGCCTGCAGCCTGGCTGCCGGAAATCCCGAGCGCGTTTGTGGTTTCTTCTTCATTTAATTTGAAAATTTTTGCAGCCGTTATCGCCGAGGCCAAAGTACCGCACGTGGCTGTAGGGTGAAACCCCCTGGCATAATGCGCGGCCGGATCAAGCGCCATACCAAGCCTAACCGCCGTTTCGTAACCCGCAACAATACCTGCAATCAGCTCCTTTCCGCTACAATCGGCTAGGTGAGCAGCCGCCAATGCTGCTGACATCACCGTCACCCCGGGATGAAGCGATGCTTCATTCACCACGTCATCCATTTCTATTGAATGTGCGGCGATTCCATTTAACAAGGCAGCATAAGGTGGGCTGGCAGTATTCCGGGTACCAATAACGACAGTTCCTTTCCGCGTTGAATCCAGGCCGGCCACCATATTCCGGGCAGACCGGGCAGAATCGCTAAGTGAGCCTCGAGCAGCGACTCCGATGTAATCAAGCAGCAAATATTTGGCCCTATCCACAACATCCGGCGGCAGAGTGTTAAACTCAATTGCCAGACAACGCTGAACCAGCTCTTTGGTTTCATTCATCATGTTCCCTCTCGGATTTTTAGATGAATCCCCTGCAGATAAAAGTTGTTTTTCTGGTCTCTTTCCAATTTATTTTCGAGAGTTGAAGCGTCCGGTTTTTGCCAGTGCGATAAAATAGGCCACATCAATTTCCTTCGGGCAGACAAACGAGCACGCCCTTGATGAATGACAGCGGCGGACGCCTCGGTCGCTATAGAGCAGTTTCAAACGCTCCTCTTTTTCCTGCTCGCGGGGGTCCATAATCCTTACAATGCTTGCAAGCATGGCATTGGGGCCCAAAAAGGTTCCCGGGCTGCTGATACAGGCCTCTGCACAACAGAAGCAGTTGATGCACCGGGTGGCGTTCACGTACTTTTCCAGCTCATCGGGCGTGATGGGGTATTCGGCCTGCGCTTTACCCTCGCCCGGCAGTTCCGCCTTGATGATGTAGGGCTTTGCCAGGTTAATTTTTTCGTAGGCCTTTTCGATATCGATAATCAAATCCCGGATGACCGGGGCAACGGTTAACGGCTTTATTTCAAAAACCGTTGTGTTGAAATAATCCACTGCATTTTCCACAAGCAGTTCACAGGCGAGCATGGGCTTCCCATTGATCTTGACCGCACAGGATCCGCATTGCCCGTGTTCACAAGATGAATTCCAGGCGAGCGACGGATCCTGCTCATCGTTAATTTTACGGAACAAATCGACGAAACGCAGGATTCTGCCCGCATTCAATCTGTATTCCTGAA
>JAWOBE010000123.1:0-18033 GCA_046498185.1 Desulfatiglandaceae bacterium
GCCGCTATCAGGGAAGCTTTGGAAGCCTTTGCGCGGGAAAAAGCCGACGTAAAAATCAGACCCAGGATAAAGCGCTTGAGTGAAGCCACCTACAACCAAATCGCTGTTGAAGGGACAATATCTCAATCAATCAGCATCGATCCTGGCGCCACCAGGGTCCTCAGTTACTCTATCAGAGTATCCGATCCTTCCCTTTGGAACCCGCACGACCCCAACCTCTATGTGTTGAGAGCCTCATTAAATAAGGACGGAAACTTCGTAGAGGATTTCTATACCCAATTTGGAGTTCGCACATTGGGGATTGGCGCCGGAGCCAAGCTGTTGCTCAACGATCATGCGGTGTTTTTCGTTGGCGAGGCGCGTCACGAAGACTGGTGGGACACCGGTCGCTCGGCAACGATGGACAAGATCAAGAGTGACTTGGATGTTATCCAAGCCACAAATGTGAATTTCCTGAGGACGGCGCACTATCCCAACCATCCATATACCTACATCCTAGCGGATCGTATGGGATTTGCAGTTTCCGAGGAACTGCCAGCATGGTGGCATGGAACCTATGAGTGGGCTGATCAGAATCACCGCCAGATCCTAGACCAGATGTGGCGGGAGATGATCTTCAGGGATTTTAACCGACCATCCATCCTTTTCTGGGGCACCATGAATGAGGGCGAGGGGACCTCGATGGCTCGAAGGCGCTCGACGATTGAACGGATTCACCGGGATCTCGACCTCAATTACAACGACGGCCGCTTCGTCATCCAGGCTGCTTCGGCAGACAGGCCTGGAGCCGACGATCACTCTCAAAATGCCACGGATGTAGCTGCTTGGACCATGTACTTCGGCGTCTTCCATGGAGGCACACATTATCAAGGGACACTCGATTTTATGGATGAAGCCCATACCAACTTCCCGGATAAACCTATCCTGAACATTGAGTATGGGCGCATTTCTCAGCTAGATGACAGCGAGGCAATGGAACAGGATACGACCTTCAATGAGACATTTGACGCTTTCGAGGAAAGAAAGGCTGTGGACGCTAATGGCAATATCATGCCGGTGAATACCGGCTACCTTGCCGGGACGATGTGGTGGACGGCCTTCAACTGGTACACACAACGTGAACTAGTCGTTCAGTCTCAGGGATCTTCTCACATGGACAGGGCGACGCACAAGATCGTGCGAAGCTCCATCCAGACGCGACATGCCCCATACTACAACCAGGGAGGACTCTCTACGGATACGTTGATTCCCACTATACCACCACCACCCAACCAGACAATACCTCAGCAACCACAAAGTGTCCCTGACACCTTGTTGCAGGATTTTGAGTATGAGGACAGCTACTATGCTGCGTTTCAAGCAGAAGCGAGCTTAAGTATTGAAGTAAAGTATAGCGGCAACAGCTCACTGAAAATGACAGGCACGGATGGTGAGTGGCACACAGTAGGTGCGTATCTATATCAACGACCGCGCGACATCACGACTGCGAACCAAATCTGCATTTGGGTGTATGACACAGTGGGACGAAACACTGTGGGTCTTCGTCTGGTGGACAAGTATGGCAACAATCAGGAGGTTTGGAGCAACAGTCGAACCCAACTTAATAAGTGGAAGCAGATGTGCTTCAACCTGTCAGATTTTGATCAGGTGGACCGATCTGTGCTGACAAAAGTCCAGATGACGATGTATTGGGACGGAGTCTATTATTTTGATGAGCTAACAGTAGACCAAGTTAGCCCTACCCCCACTGCAACGACTACACAAGAAGCTACAACAACCCCCTTGCCCACACCGACGGTTACCCCCACGCCTACTGCCACACCAAGCACCGCGATGCATGTGGAGGATATCTACACCACCGATCAGGGCGGCACCCAGCAAGACAATTTCAACAAAGGAGATACCGTTTACTGGAGAGTCCTAATACTAGATCAAAATAACTCACCAGTATTTGACGCCACGGTCAGAACCGATATATCGTCACCTGATGGTAGCCCGTGGACAAATCAGACCACCACGACAGACGGAGATGGCTGGGCGTATTACAACAAAAAAACAAAGCCACCCGATCCATCAGGAACCTACACCATCGAAGTGACTTCGGTCACCAAAGAAGGCGCAATCTATGATCCGAACTCCAACATCAAGGAGACCCATCAATACACGTTGCAGTGACCCCGCAAATCACGAGGAGTACACTTCATTACTGATTTGATGGCATAGTTCAAATCAACAGAAAGGAGGATGTCCATTATTGAGGAAAAGAGGTTTCATGAGTGAGTGTAGGCTGACATGGGTCCAGCCAGATTGGCCCATACAGATCATAAGGAGGATTCTCCATGTACCGCAAAGTGTTTATACTGGGGCTTATAGCGCTCCTATCATTCTTGGCAGCATGTGGACCCAGAGTGACTGAGGTGCCGGGAACAGAGTCCGTGACAGAAGTTGAAGAAAAGCCAACAGAGGAACCCGCTGAGCCCGTGACAGAAGCGACACAGGCTGAAGAAAAGCCAACAGAGGAACCCGCTGAACCCGTTACCATCAAGGTCATGCATCAGTTCAACGACGCAGAGAGTGAGAAATTTGCCGAGATCGTCGCGGAGTTTGAGGCTGAAAATTCTGACATTAAAATCGAAGTAGAGCGCAACAACGAGGCGAACTACTACGACAAACTGGTGACAACCATCTTGGGCGGATCGGCACCCGACATCGCCCGACTGGAGCCTCCAAAGGCAGCCCAATACGTTGCTGCCGGTTATGCCGCAGACTTGGATCCATATACCTCGGACGAGCTGCGATCACAGTTCTTTGATGGCACTCTGGAGCCCTTGATCAAAGATGGCTCGCTGTATGGGCTCCCTCAAGACGTCTCAGTTTTGGTCCTGTTCTATCGGACTGACATGTTTGACGCCGCCGGGCTCGCTGGGCCTCCAACAACATGGGAAGAGCTAGTTAGGGTTGCCGAGGCAATCACCGAGGACACCAATGACGATGGTCAGCCTGATATCTTTGGGATCGGCCTTTTTGGTGGGTGGGGGGCTTTTGAGTTCTACCCGTGGTTCTGGCAGGCCGGAGGCGAGATGTTGAAAGATGAGGGTGGGAAGATAGTGCCTGCTTTCAATAGCCCTGAAGGTGTTGCTGCGTTGCAATTCTGGATTGACCTCGTTGAGGAGTATCAGGTGATGCCCGACGGATTGGCTACTGCTGGCGAGGATGATGTCAAAGGACCGTTCATTGCTGGGCAAATGGCCATGTTCACGTCTGGACCTTGGACGGTTGCGAGCCTGCAAGAAGCTACGGACATCGAGGGTAAGTGGAGTATTGCTCCATTACCCGAAGGTGAGGAGGCGGCTTCCGTATTGGGTGGGATGGACCTTATCCTTCTGGATCAGTCAGAGCATAAGGAGGAGGCCGCCAGATTCCTTAACTTCTGGATGAAGGATGAGATCCAGCTTGACTGGGCAAAATCGCTCAGCCTCTTACCAGTGAAGAAGTCGCTCTACACAGACCCCTTCTTCCAGACCGACCCGCTCATGCAAGCTTTTGCTGCGACACTCGAAGTGGCCCGGTCCAGACCTACGATCCCAGAAGCGGGGGAAATTGACGAATTGTTCGGCCAGGCAATTCAGGCAGCTCTGTCTGGCGCCAAGTCTCCACAGGAGGCCCTGGATGAGGCTGCACAACAAGCGGCCGAGATCCTCGAAGCCCCATAACGAGCATGCCACGGAGAAGGAGAGGGACATCTCAATCAATAGCCCAAGAGGTGTCCCTCTTCTTTTACACGATGTGCGAAGGGGTTTTCGTAGGTACGCACTGGGATACCTGCTGATACTTCCAGCAGGCCTAATCTTGGCCGTTGTGCTGATCTATCCCCTCCTGAGCCTTCTCAGGATGAGCTTCTTCGACATTGAGCCATTGCGCCATCCTGATCCAATATTTTCTGGTTTTGAGAACTATGTGCGACTACTCCGCGATCCTAATTTACATAACTCTCTAGCGCAGACAGCTTTTTGGACATTTGGCTCGGTAACGATTCAGTTTGGTATCGGAATCGTAGCGGCCATTATCCTGAATGAAACATTCCGAGGGAGAGGACTAGCGCGCGCCTTCTTGCTGATTCCCTGGGCTATGCCAAGCGTAGTTGGCGCATTTGCATGGAAGTGGGTGTACCACGCCCAGCTAGGTTTACTCAACCATATCCTCACAAGCTTGCATCTTGTTTCTCATAATGTGAACTGGCTAGGAGACCCAGCCACTGCAATGATCGCGGCGGTGATAACGAATAGTTGGCGAGGATTTCCTTTCATGATGCTGATGCTGCTCGCGGGGATGCAGAATATTCCACAGGAACTTTATGATGCCTCAGCAGTAGATGGGGCATCTTTTTGGCAACAACTGCGGCTAATAACTCTCCCCCTCTTGAAACCTGTTATTTTCGTTATCACCTTACTGTCTAGCATATGGACGTTCAACAATTTCTCCTACATCTACATTCTCACTGGAGGTGGACCTGCAGGGATGACTGAGATTCTTGTCACATACGTGTATAAGAACGGCTTTCAGTTCTTCCATTTCGGTTATGCAGCAGCTTTATCAGTTCTGCTGTTTGCCGTCGTTGTTGTCATGAGTTTTGCTTATATTCGGCTCATGTCACGTGGTGATGTGACGGGTGATTGAGTTCCATGGTTAAACTATTCGATAATCGTTTCCTGAAGATCGTCGCACTCATTATGCTTGTTGGGCTGGCTGCCTTTTCCCTCCTGCCCTTCATGTGGATGTTTAGTACGGCTTTCAAGACGCCGAATGAAGTCTATACAAGCCCTCCGACATGGATTCCAGAGAATCCAACTTTGGGGAATTTCGGATATATCATTCAACGCGGGCCCTTTGCTCTTTATTTCCGTAACAGCTTGCTTGTCGGCCTAGGCACCACTGCTTTGGCGTTGGTCGTCAGCATACTGGCTGGTTACGGATTCTCCCGATTCCGTGTTCCGGGTAGAGGATATCTACTCTTTGGTTTCCTGATGGCACAGATGTTTCCGAGTGCATTGCTGATTATCCCTCTCTTCCAATTGTTCAAATTCTTAAAGTTAATGGACACGCTATATGTGCTCATTCTAGCAAATGCGACGTTTGCGGTGCCTTTATGCACTTGGTTGATCAAGGGTTTCTTCGATCAGATTCCACATGAGCTGGAAGAGGCGGCAATGATCGACGGATGTTCGCGCCTGGGAGCTTTGATACGTGTGGTGCTTCCCAACGCGCTGCCGGGCATCGCGGCAGCGGCGATCTTTGTCTTCATTGGTTCATGGGATGAGTTCGTGTTTGCTCTCACCTTTACGTCAAGCGACGCGGTACGAACGCTTCCGGTTGGTTTGCAGAGATTTATTACTTCATATGAGATCCAATGGAACCACATGGCCGCAGGCACTGTGCTTGTGACCATCCCAGCGGTTTTATTGTTTTTATACATCCAGCGCTACCTGACGCAAGGGATGCTCGCTGGCGCAACCAAAGGTTGAACATGATGCTTACTCAGACGGGCCTGCTCATCCATGGAGAGCATGTGCCTCTGCTAAGCGGGGAGATGCACTTCTGGAGAATCAGAAAGGATTTATGGGAGCCTTGTCTTAATCAAGTCAAGGCTTCAGGATTACCCATTGTCTCAACGTATCTCAGCTGGCGAAGGCATTGTATTGGTCCGAACGAACATGACCTATCCGGAAGGACAGATTCCCAGCTCGATCTACCAGAGTTCTTGGAGTTATGCGAATCGATCGGCCTGTGGGTTCATTTGAAACCTGGTCCGTGGATATGCGCGGAAGAGACGAACGGAGGTTATCCAGATTGGCTGGTTGCCGATAAGGAACTTCAGGTCTTGGATTCAGGTGGTCAGCCTGTACTTGGATACAACTATCCTTTCCAGTCACCGATTCCAAGCTATATGCATCCTAGATACCTCGAATATATTCGTGTGTGGCTTACTGATGTAGATGCCGTTATCCGAGAATATTGCTATCCGGAAGGACCGATCGTCATGATCCAGTTGGACAACGAACCGAGCATGACCTTTCATGATCGGATGTTTGAATCTGATTACAATCAAGCAATTGTCGGAGCTGGGGGACTATACCAACAATGGATGCAGACCAAGTACGGTACGGTTAAGGAGTTAAATCGCTTCTATAAGACGGCAACAGAAACGTTCGAAACAATTCAAGCACCGCGATCACAGTCGATTCGGAGCCTTATCGATCTGCGGAGGTATGCTGATTGGGTAGAATTTAAGGAGTATCTTCTCGCTAGATACATTGAGACGGTTCGAGAAATCCACATCGCAAACGGGATCCGGAACACACTCTTTACAGTTAACTACAACAAGCACGACCCTCTCGCGGTGCCTAACAACTGGAGTCAACTGGAGCAAGCCAGCGGATTAGGTGGTTTTGATTGCTACATTGAGTTCCCTCTTGACTTCGCTGATCTTGTTGACATTTCAATGGCTGCAAATTACAGCTTGGCCGTTTCAAAGTTACCTTGGGCTCCTGAAATGATGGCGGGGATATGGAAGATGCCTGAAAGGGAGATCAACCCGATTGAAATCGGCTGTAATGAGTTTGAATATCTGTACTTCCTCGCCCTGGCTTTCGGACTAAGGGGCATGAATTTTTATATGATGGTCAATCGGGAGAATTGGGTTAATGCTCCAGTAGACGAGGAGGGGAGGCCGACCCCCACATTCCCAGCTCCCCTGAAGGTAGTGAATCTCCTAGAGCGGGTACCGGATTTTTTCGATCATCGTAATTCTCAGCAAGTGGCTGTCCTTTATTACCGACCCTATGCAAGAGAGGCTTATATCGTTGAGGGGAAACATGTCGATGTAGCTGGGTACACTCTTGGTCTGCCATATTTTTGGTTTCGCAGGTTATATACCGAGTTGTTGAAGCTGAATTATGACCCTGGCATCGTTGATCCCTGGGTGAAGCCCGACCAGCTGCAGCAATTCTCTCTGGTCTTTGTTCCTAGCGGACTCTATATGGATCGAACAACGCAACAAAACCTGGTTGATTACACATCCGGTGGAGGCACAGTAGTCTTCCTACCGGATTTTCCACAGATGGATCTTGATTTCAATCTATGGCATGTTTCCGAAGTGGCTGGAGTGGAGAGAGGGGGGAACCTAAGTGAAGGCGGGGTGGTCTTTCATGGTATTGGATTAGGGCAGTTCGTGGTGTGGCACCCGGCCACAGGATTTGGAGGCGAGAGCGAGACGGCTCGGTTCATCGAAGACCTCCAAGGATTGCTTATAGACCGAAAACTGGAACCTGCAGTGCATACGAATACTCCGGATGTAATATTGAGAATTCAATATGGACAGGGGTCTGCAATCTTGTTCATTATTAACTCTGCAGTTGAAGCTAAGGAAGTGTCTCTCCGTTTTCGAAAGATCAGGACCGGGAAGCTGGTTCCGATTCTAAACGGAAGCACCGGCAAATTCATACAGCACTCGTGTGCTAACCTCTCAACTCCAGGCAGGACAGCGCAGGCCTTTTTCATAGAGGAATACGAAACCTTACCACCATAGAGAATATAGACAAGGGATTACAACAATGTCGCAGGTTGAAATAGTGGATGGCGTTCTATACTTGAACGGAGATATTCATTTCGTTATCAGTGCAGATTATCCTTACTTTCGCGATCGTCCAGAGAATTGGGCGGATCGGCTTGAAAGGCTTGTTGAACTAGGTCAGAACGTTGTGACTTGCTATATTCCTTGGCGACACCATGAGTTCGTCATCAACGAAGAGCGTCAATTTGATTTTGTTGGAGAGCATAAGCCAAATGGGAACGTAATTGGGTTTCTAAGCCTTTGCCACACCAAGGGCTTGTACGTTATTGCGAAGCCGGGGCCGTTCATTCATGCCGAGACAAATTATGGAGGGCTTCCAGACTTCGTCTGTCCCATGTGGCGATCGGAAATAGAATCGATGAAAGACAGTGAAGGAAAACCCGTTTGTTGGCCTGGCAATGAGCTTAGATCAGATGGCAAAACGGTTCAAGACTGGCCTCTTCCTGCTCCGCTTGATCCCGTCTTTTTGACGGAAGTTGAACATTGGTTGCAAGCGATCGCCGATCAGGTGATAAAGCCACTCACCTATCCTGATGGACCAATTGTTGCGGTTCAGCTGGGGAATGAGGGAATCTACTCGAACGCTCAACATGGGCCATGGGCATATGATTACAGTGGTTCCAGCCTTGATTGTTACCGCCGGTTTCTTCAGGCGGAATACCAAGACCTTGGTAGGTACAATCAGTCTCATGCTTTGCCAGCTTCCTCATGGGATGAAATTAGGCCACCGCGGAAATGGGTACAGCCATCCCGGGTTGAGGATGCTTTGTGGTACATGCACTGGTCAGCATACCAAGCCGAATACCTAAATGAGTTCTATCAGCACCTTGCCAGCTCCCTCGACGTTCAATTGCCGTACCTTGTGAACATAAATCCACCTCTATCAGATACATACGGCGTCGATGCTTGGCTTAGCCGAGTCAATCCGGATGTTTGGTCTGATGTCCACTATGGATTTACGAATTGGATCGGGGCGGCTTGCGACGATCCGTCCACAGTGGACCGGTATCAGATCATGATAAAAAGAAAGAGGGGTGTGAACCTTGAGGAGAATTGGGGATTCTCTGAATTGTATGGCAATGCCTTTTCCTTCGATTCTGCAAGCTTCTATCAGACGCTACTCGCAATAGCTCTTGGTGCCACAGGTTTCAACATTTACACGGGAGTCCAGACTTCTGACTGGGAAATCGAGCTGGATCGTTTCCATCGGAAACCTTATCCGACTCACGCGCCAGTTAACAAGGCAGGTGAACTTACACCCAAAAGCCGGATTGTTTCGTTGATGAACGAGTTTTTCGCGCATTATGGCGCAGAGCTTCTGCAGACCAAACCCGCGAGATTCATCGCTTGGGGTTTTTATCTTCCGTATGCCCATATTCAAGCATGGCGCTCAGTTGATATGAGCCTGGAAGATGCAGTCTTCCCTATTCCGGATTGCGGCACAGCGATATCGAGATTCGCGAGGCAACTGCTTGAGGCACACATCGATTTTGAGCTGATAAATCTTCAATCAGTGGAGGATGAGATCCTCCACCAGTTCCCCTTCCTGGTGCTTTCCGCCGGAAGTTTCATGGATAGAGATACTCAGGAGAGGCTTGCTCGGTATTCGGAGGGCAATCGTAAATTGTTGGTTATTGGTGATCTCCCACACTTAGACGGTGAGTTCAATGAATGTGAAATCTTGAGAAATTACATTGAAACTATCACCGTAATCCCAAGGAAAGAATTCTATGAGAAGAACATTGTAGGTAAGCTGACCGATCTTGGATTACCTAGATCCATTCTCACGGGGGATTCCTCGTTTATTTGGCAATATTCCCATCAGGATCAAGACATACAGTATTTATTTGTCCTTACTCCGCGTGATCATATAGGTCCAATTGAATTTGAGTATGAAATCTTTGATGGATTGAGGCGGGTTGAATTGCAGTTGCCCCCAGCCTCAGGCGGTGTTATTCGTGTAGAGGATGGGCGTTTATCTGCGGCTCTTCTCAAGGGAACAAATGACTATCTGAAGAAATCCGATGTTCCATTTTGCATGGTTAATGGAAGCACTCTGTCTGCCGATAAACCTTGTGACTTGCTGATCACTCAAACGGACGATGGGTATGTTGTCCGGGCAGTAGCTGAGTCGGGAGGTAATATCAAGGTAAAGGTGCCCAACGGCCAAGTGAAAACCTGTAGGGCGGAATGAAGGATACATTGATGATGAGAGAAGGATGACATGAAAACTCAATAAAGAGATGGATATGTTGTTTAATAGCAATAGTTGTAGCGGAAGGACATAATTTTGGTAGGGCAGCAATATACAAGCCCGCTGGGTTTCGAGCAATCGTAAGGTCACCCTTAGAACCCTAGCCTAACAATTCAGGGCCCCTGTCTCAGAAAACGAACTTCTGTGTTCATGATTTTGTCAATTCTTGAGGCTATAATGTCCTGAATCCTCGGCACACCCAAGCCGCCCGCCTTGCCATGCCTTCTATTTATGGTCAATTACTTTTCATACAGCGCGCGATGTGTTGGTGCCACCAGTCAGCGGCGTAACGTCTCACGAGGTGGAGGTGCAGGGGCGCCTGGTGAACAGATAGGAATTTCGCATAGGCAATACCCCACAACACCACACCATATCCTACTTCCACAACCAAACATAACAAAACCTACCAATCCTCAATCCCTCAGCTCAGCGAGTGCTTCAACGCAAACGAACAAAAGAGGAACTATATTAATGTAGGGCAGTCCTCAGCAGCCAATGCATAAGCCACCAGGCTTCGTACTCATCAGAGAACTAAGAAATGGTGAAAACGGAACGCTAGTTTACAATTCATCATATAGAATAGAATCCCGCAGCTGGAAAAACGAGTCAGAAATGAAAGACTGCTTATATTTGGCAGAAAAAGAAAACAAACAGAGAGTGAAGGAATATTTCGTGTACCTTGGCAGCGAGGATAACGCTACCACGCCAGTGTTCGAAGACATGGAGGAGTTGAGGGATCATTTGGCCAATCGCGGAACAAGTCATGGCCAACCCTGGAGCATGGGCGCAGTGATCCTGCTAGAGGAAAACAAAAAGATCCCGCGCGAGATCGGGTTCATAAAGCCCTACAACTCCAATTACCGGGAACAATACGAGAGCTGGGAAGCGGGCGGTGGAGAGTGCTGACCGGCCTTTGACTGGGTATAAACAAGATAATTATGGAAACTGTCGGATAAATTCTGATGGGGCTCTCTTTACTATCATTCAATGTCTTACACCAAGAACAATATTGCTCCATGAAGGCATGTAGGGGGGATTCACCAGGGGACATTCCGTAAAACATGCCCAAACAATAATAGCACATTATGTTACTATTAATAATACACTTGACATGACATAATAAGTAGTGTATATTGATACGTGTAATGTTACATTTACTGCTTGACTAGGCAGGAGAAAATCATGACAACGACCGAGATTGCCCAATTAGAAAAAGAATCGGCGGCAAATGCTGTCCGCAAGGCCAAAGAGGACCTGGGTCTGAATTACAGCGAGGTCGCCTCGGCCCTCGGCGTGCACCGCCAGACGGTGTTTCGCTATCGAAAGCATGAGTCGGTCCCATCCGCTGAAGTACAGGATCGTCTGGCTAAAATACGGGAGATCTCTTTTCTCCTCGATGAAGTCTTTGTGGACAGAGACGCTCAGCTGGATTGGCTCTATGGGCCCGTCCCGATGCTCAGAGACCGCCGCCCGATCGATCTCATCCGGAAAGGGAAACTCGATGAGGTCATCTCCGTCCTGGCCGGTCACTATTCCGGTGCCTTCGTATGAGATTTCAAGGGGAAGTGTGGCGGCACATCCCAAAAGGGGCGCAACCGCTGCATGCAGGGTACATCCTGAGGGCAGTTGGCCGGTGGAACCGCCCCGGGGTGTACGGATGCCTTTACACAGCCTCATCAAAAGAAGGAGCCCGGGCTGAGTATGAGAAGTATTTGGAGAGAGAAAACACGGATCCCGCCAGGGCCAAACCAAGAGAGCTGGTTTCCATCGAGGTCGACATCAACCCGGTCCTCGATCTCACAGATGAAGAAACAGCTCTCGTTCCACCGTCGTCCGCTTTTCTGACAGGAGACGACCCAGAGGATCTGGAAAGGTGCCGGGTGCTGGCTGATACGGCACGAGAACAAGGCTATACCGCGATCATGGCCCCTTCAGCCGCGCTTGAGGGAGAGAAGAACCTGATGATTTACATTGACGGGGTTGCTGGTGATATTCAGCTCGATGACGGTGGAAAACGGCTTCCTCTTGAGCTGTAAGGTACAATCAGAAGAGAGTTGAGAGGGGTTTTTCTCTTAATATCTAATTGTTGAGTTTCAAATAAACGTTTACACCTTGTTTCCTCATTGTTGGCCTAAAATACCAACATGAAAAATAAGGAAACGTTGAAAAAAATAAGACGAAAAGTAAAACACCTTTTCTTCGAAAAGCACCTTAACAAATCCCAGATCGCAAGAAAGCTAAGCGTCTCCAGGGTTTTTGTTCATAAATGGACCAAGGATCCCAGCATACCGGTGGACGCCGATCGACGCGGTTGGCCGCTGGGAAAGAAGCGTACCCGAACTGACCAGGAAGAGCTGCGCATTATCAACCTCCGGAAAGAACTTGAAAAAAGGAAGTTCTTCTATGGTCCTGATACAATTCTTGATAAATACACCAAACGCTATCCTGAAGCTCCATGTTTGAGTCGAAGTTTTGTTACCCGTGTTATTACCAAACATTTTCCCATGAGTAGACGAGGAACGTTGAAGGCGGTCGAAGAACAGAATTATCCCATTGAAACGATCTCCTCCCTGGGAGATATCCAGGAAGAGGCAGACTTTCTTGGAAAGAAATACATTCAAGGGAGAAGCGCTCCTTTGCATTTCTTCACCCGCGTATACAAAGATCCTTTTACGCTCAGGCTCATCAAACGGGTGCCTAATGAGGGCTCAGAGACCATTATGGACACCTTTACAGAGGATTGGAAGTCCTATCCCGTCCCAGATGTGCTAAGCATAGACAATGGTTTTGGGTTTACCGCTTCCGGCAGGAGCCCCAGGATCATCTCTCCTTGTATCCAGTACTTCCTCCAGGTAGGTTCCACACCTCTTTTCATTGCACCCAAAAAGCCCTGGATGAATGGTTCCGTGGAAGGTACCCACAGCGTCTTTGCTCGCAAGGTGTGGAACAGCTTCGACTTCCAGGATGTGGAAGAAGTGGACGAGACTGTCTCCCGGTTCGAGGAAGAATATCGGCTCTACACCAACCCGCCGGAAGAGCTGCCTGGCGAGACGCTGCATCAGGACTTTGCCTGGCAAGATGTCTTTCAGAAACCCTTTCAGCCTGAAGACGGCATGTTTATTTATCTCATCCGCTTGGTGCAGGAACATGACGATGAGGGAAAAACGATCCCCGCAATCCGGATTTTTAAAGAGCTCGTTGAATTAGAAAAATCACTTATCAATACGTATGTACTGGCCAAACTCGATGTCTATCAAGAGCACTTGAGTATTTATGTGGAACCCAATAATGAGGATCTTCGCTTGGTAGCGGAGAGGAGATTTCCTCTCCAATTTGCTGAAAAAAGGGTGTAAAGATTCATTTGAGACTCAACATCTAATACTTACGTAAATGGATCTATACAAAAGATTATCGGGCCTGCGAAAGGTCCGGTTTCTCTTTTTAAAAAGGGCGATGTGGGCGATTCAGCCTAAATGTTCAATAGAGTGGAATCCCTGGCCCAATGTGATTCAACTCACTCCCAAAGGGATAGAACCTGCAGGTGGTCGTATCGACAGAATGAAGTCCGTTTGAGTCAGCGGTGGCCGCTGTGCGGAGTGGGGCAGTGGATTACCTGCTCAAGCCGTATGAAAGGGAAGAACTGTTAAGCAGCGTGGGACGTACGTTATTGGAGAAAGCGGAACGGGCCAAGCGGGAGCAAAAGAAGCTGCTTTATGAGCAGGTGGAGTCTTCATTGAAAAAGCTCAAAGAAGCAGATGGGATAGAAACGCCGGAAGTTCCCCCGCGCAGGATGGACGCGGTGGCGGAGGGGGTGATGATCGATCTGGACCGGAGGGAAATGTGGTGTGGTGACAAAAGAGTTAGGCTTACTCCCAATGAAGGCTTGTTGTTGAGTGTCTTTCTTGAAAATCGCGGCCGTGTGCTGTCCCATCAGAAACTTGTTATGGAGGTAAAACAGGAGGAAATAGCTGAAGACCAAGCAGCCGAGGTGTTACGCCCCATGGTCAGCCGGCTGCGCAGGAAGCCGCAGGAAGCCCGAGAAGTTTTCTGGAGACAGGCAGTGGGTGAAGAATATCCGGGGAAAGGGGGTGTCTTTAACACCAATGCTAAAAATATGGAATGAACATTTGTTACGTTCTTAATTTAAGTAGATAGCATGGAGTCAAGGAAGCTTTGATTTCTTACTGATCAGGGCTTTTTTTGTGCCTCTTGTCATCGGTGACGAATAATGTCTAAAGGGTGTAGGCGAAAACCCCAAAGACTGAAGGTTATAATTCTTACCAACAATGACGCATGTGGTGATCAGAAACCAAGATGGTAACGAACGTGAGTGGTTGATAACATCGCCGATATTTAAATCGAACACCGCATATATCAAGTCCAGGAGAGATTCGTGGGGAAGGAAGTTACAGAACAAGATGTCTTAGAAGAGTTCAAACTCGATGAACGACAGCGAGTTGAATTCAAGCGAGATCTCATCAAGACCGGTGACCTTGCTGAAATTATCATGGCTTTTGCCAATGCAGAAGGTGGCACGATCTATTTGGGGGTTGATGAAGGTTCACCTCCTCAACCCAGCGGCAGGATTCAGAAGGTGACTAAGCAGGATTATGACAATATACAACGCGCAGCGCGCGATGTATTATTGCCACCGGTCAGCGGCGTAATGTCCCACGAGGTGGAGGTGGAGGGGCGACTGGTCTTGGTGGTTATCGTGCCCGAGGCGGAGACCATTCACCAACATCAGAACGGCAAGATTCTCGTTCGCCGGGGATCCGAGAACGTTGCTTTGAAGGGCAAGGCATTACGTCAGGCATGGGTGCAGCGTGAGCAACCCAGTTTTGACAACCTCCCTGTATGGGAGGCAGGCCTTGAAGATCTGAATTCTGATCACGTGGAGTGGTATTTAAATCTTGCATCCGAGGAGCGCGGTATACCGGTGGACCTATCGCTGTCAATGAGTCAGAATCTGGTCCGATTGGGCGCTGTTCTCAAAGATGGTGATGGACTGGTCTCCAAGGCGGCCGGAGTACTTCTTTTTGCACAAGACCCGCAGCAATTCTTTCCCCAGAGCGAAGTACGGATAGCTCGCTTTCAGGGCACCTCCACAGTAAACTTCATCGACCGCCTTGTTTGCAAAGGGACGCTTCCTGAAATGATTGATGAAGCGGAGCGTTTCGTCAAGCGTAACACGAGGGTGGCGGCGAAAATCGTCGAATTCGAACGGCAGGAAGTCACAGAATATCCTTATCCGGCGATCCGGGAGGCAATTACCAACGCAGTGACCCACCGCGATTATTGGCGAGACGATGCCAGAATTCGCGTCTCTATTTTCGATGATCGAATAGAGGTTCAAAGCCCGGGACCATTGCCTCCCCCTTTGACGATAGAGACATTGGGCGAGGATCATGTCTTGCGAAACCAGCTGCTTGCTGATCTGTTGTTCAATATTCGATACATAGAAGCGTGGAACACGGGCATCAAGCGGATGCGGCGATTGATGAAGGAGCATGGCCTGCAAGAACCCATTTTTGAGGAGGTTGGGGAGAGCTTTCGAGTGACATTCTATGGGCCAGGGGAAGACATATTAGATCTGATCCCTGAAGAGGGGAGAATGGACCTGCGAGAGTTGGGTTTGAATGAACGCCAAATTAAGGCGTTAAGGCTTATGGTGAATGAGGGGGTAGAAATGACCAACCGCCAATATCGGGAACTGTTTGACATTACATCGCGCACTGCGCTCCGGGATCTGAATGAGTTGGTGGAATATGACCAGGCAACGAAAGTGGGAGAAGGGCGGAATGTGCGCTATATCGCAAGGGGAGGGTAGTAGAGGACATTTATTAGGGAGTTTGTTAGCAATCAAATGTCGTGATTGGTTGAAAAATGTCGTGGTTAATGTCGTGATTAAACTGGAGACTGCTGTGGAAGTTGCTAGGCTCGTTGAGCAGCTGATCGTGAGCTTCGTCGTATAGAGCCTAACGAGAATAGAAGAAGATTTTATTAAATCAGGGGGCTTCTCACTCAAAAATTTCATAAGATCGAGAGGAACTGAAGAATCTGATGTGCCCTCCGAGGTGGATGATTGTGATTGAGGGAGGTGATGTTCGGGCTGGACAGCATGGAGATCTGGAAGTATGAGGAGGGTGTTATGTACACACCGAATGAAGGTTTGATGTTGAGTCTCCTTCCTTGAGAACCGGGGCCGGGTGCTGACACACCAGGAACTGGTCATGGAAGTGAAAAGGGAAGAAGTAGCCGAAGGCCGAGCTCCTGAGATATTACGACCCATGATCAGCAGGCTCAGGAAGAAGCTTGAGAAATTCTCTGGTGATAGAGAGTGGGTGAAGAATATCCGCGGGAAGGGGTATGTTTTTGATGTGGGAAAGTAGCGCTGGAAATTAGGGCCCGTGAAAGGTAGCTCTCTTCTGTTTATCGCCAAACCTGCATGAACGCGTTTACCTTCTCAAGTGTTCCGTCAGAAAAGGACTTCATCTCCTCATCGGTAACGAGGTTGTTGAACTTCCATCGAGCAAGCTGCTGAAGCGCCGTACTTCGCCTCAAATTGTCAAACATAAACGCGATATCCTTGTCTTCTGTTTTTAGGGTCTTCCACAGCTCAAGATATCTTGTATGAGCGCTTTTGTCGTCGGTAGCAATGATTGTAGATACTTTCTCCAAGATTCGTTGGCAAGCGCGATCAAGTACAGCATCTTTCAGAGACCGAACAATTTTCCAGTCCTTCTCACGGATGTCAGGCATTTTGAGCTCCTTCCAATGGAATATAAATACGCCCATTGTATTCGACTACCTGCCATTTGGCACTACTATAGCTTACCTGCCGCCGGTTTGGCGATCCCTGATCGGGAGTCCTGAAACCAAAATTGGCGCAAAATCGCGGCTGACCTCCGCCGAAGGCGGTCAGGTACAGCGGGGGTTAGGTTTCGTTGGTGATGGGAATATTGTATTGGATTTACGACAATAAGATTCAAGAACATTGTCAAATTTGTCGTTATTTTTCGTGATTTCTAACCAATATCCTGCTTCAGCCAGCAAGATTGTTTGAAACGCATTTATTGTGTTTAGATTTCTATTAAATACAGACATACTGTGGGATGGAAAAGCATTGATGCGAACTTTTTTCTCTAAATTTACTAGGTGACGAATAGACTCCACTTTATAGTTGAAGTGTGAAGCATGTTCATTTAGATGTTTTCTAATATCGAAAAATTTTCCAGATATTTCCTTGGCAATATTTCCCGCTGAGGGTAGATTTTCATTTATTGCTTCCTCCACACGCTTGGGATCTTGGCGAAGGTATACCAATAATTCATAAGTTTCGATTAATGGACGCATCAAAGCACCAGATTCTTGGGAAAGGCCATCTAGAGCTAAACTGAAACAACCTAATAACAGGTGAGTAGATTTTGCCAAGGTAATTGCACCGATAGTAAATAATTTACCGGATAACTTGTTTCCTCTTTCCTTTCCTATGGAGTCCAGTTTTGAAACACAGGTGTCTAGAAGCTCAAAGCCCCGATCAATAATGGCGCTTTCCTCTGATAATTCGCTCTCTAGCCATAACAAAGATTGTTCGCGGGATTTTAATTTAACCATAGTATCTTAGAAACCTAACTACTATAGCTCACCTGCCGCCGTGTTGGCAATTTATGGTTGATTAGCTGAAGCCATTAATTTGCATTTTGTCGCCGCTGGCTGCCGCCGCAGGCGGTCGGGTGCAGCGGAAGTTAGCAGGCCATACATTGAAAGCGAAATATATGTATATAACAGCGTTCACAATTGTGTCCATCTAATTAGGCGCGGAAAGTGTATTATTGTTTCGTGATCTAATGTAATTTCATTTTGCGAGCGCCAATTAAAGTCAACACAAGAACGAAAAGTCCGCCAATAACAATTCGGATAATTATTTGATTTAGTGTTCGATAACCGGTGAAGAGACTAAGAAGTGAAATAATTACTACAGGTATAAGACTTATGGCTGAAAAAATAATCCATCCACGCCTTGTATGAATTTTAAGATCACTTCCTGTTCGAAATAACCAACAATGTGATCAGTGATTGCACCTCCTATGGAATTTACATCTCTGGCAGCGACAGCGGCGATCCCATCATCCCCATCATCAAGAAC
>JAWOBE010000138.1:0-54656 GCA_046498185.1 Desulfatiglandaceae bacterium
ACAGGGCCCTTTGCAAATCCGGTTCAACTGTCCCCGGTGTTCCCAGACCGTCGGCCGCCTCTGCGAGCCGCTCCGCCGCCGCAGCCCGTCCATATTCAGGCCTTGAATACCAGGCATGGTCAGCAAGGGGGACCACCGCCCGGATCATTTTTTCGACATCTTTGTCTTCGAGTATGCCCAGGACAACAAAAAGTCTTTTGCCGGGCGGATTTTTTTTGATTGAGGCGGCCAGTTCAGTCATTGCACCCGGGTTGTGTGCTCCGTCCAGGATAACAGCTGGGTTGGCGGAAAGCACGTGCATGCGTCCAGGCCACTTGGTTGCTTGCAGTCCTTGCCGCACTTCGCGGTCTCCAGCTGCAAAGCCGGTGGCTTCCAGGATTTCAAGGGCCGCAAGGGCGGTTGCGGCGTTTCTGGGTTGAAAACTTCCGCCCAGCCCGAGTTTCAGGTTTTGGTATCGGTGGTGCGTGCCGTGATAGTCGAGTCCGTTTTTCGTATATCTGTATCTTGCATCCACTCCGACTTTTGTCAACGGGGCGCTTTTACGGCTGCAGACCGACCCGATGATTTCCAGCACCCGGGGCTGCCGTGCTCCTGTGACCACCGGCACGTTTTCCTTTATGATTCCCGCTTTTTCCGACGTGATGTCCGAAAGGTGCTTTCCGAGATAGAAAGTATGCTCTCTGCTGATGTTGGTGATGACCGAAAGGATCGGGTTTATGACGTTGGTGGCGTCCAGCCTTCCGCCCATACCAACTTCCATGATGTCTATGTCGGTACCCTGACGGGCGAAATAGAGCAGCGCCATGGCCGTTGTGAATTCAAAAAAAGTAGGCGGCTCCTCCGGGGCCGTGGCCTGTTTTATATCCTGGACAAGGCGGACCACTTCGCTGCGCTCTATCTCGGAATCGTTCACCCGGAATCTCTCGGTGAACCGCACCAGGTGAGGAGAGGTGTACAACCCCACTTTAAACCCGGCACGCCCTAATATCGAACACAGAAACGAGGCAACCGATCCCTTGCCGTTGGTGCCTGCTATGTGAATGTATTTACGGCCCAGGTGGGGATTGTTAAAATGTGAGAGTATGTTTGACGTTTTTGAAAGCCCGAATTTTATCCCGAACTTTTGGAGTCCGTAAAGATACTTGAGAGCTTCTTTATACGAACCTGCATTATCTTCCATTGATCAGCCTGCCATTTATTTATCCGGTTGACACAATAAACCCCGACGCACCCGCTCGAAAGAACTGCGCTATATTCATCAAAGGGGGGGGAATTTGTCAATTCAAAAGAGCGGCTCAAGGAGAATCATTTTCGGCTTTTGGGATTTTTTCACTTGCAGGCCGACCGTTTTTCCATGTGTAGTAAATGCGGTGAAAGGCGGTTGCATGGGTCAGGATCGCCAGCGCCCACAGCGTTGGTATCAAAAAACCGGAAAGACTGCCGGCTGCAAGAAGGATGATGCGTTCGGGCCTTTCCATCAGGCCAACATTGCAAAGCGGGATCACAAGCTCCGCGCGGGCTCTTACGTAGCTTACAAGGAAGGCGCCGGAAAGAATCAGCAGGCACAGCACGACGCCGGTCATATCCCCCTTGCGGGCGAACATACACAGGACCCCTCCGAAAATCAAAAAATCAGAGTACCTGTCAACGACGGAATCGGTGAAGGCACCTATTTTGGAAGACGTGCCTCCAAGCCTTGCCACCGCGCCGTCAAGCATATCGAAGGAACCTGCGAAGAGGATCACGAAACCTGCAGTTGCGACATGGCCACGGTAAAAGAGCCATGCGGCGGCGATGTTGAAGCCAAGTCCAGCGAAGGTGAGCATGTTGGGGGTCAGGCCTGTTTTATGTAGGATTGAAGCGACTTTTGTCACCGCCGGTTGAATCCTGGCCTCGACGATTCCCCTCAGCACGTTGTCTTTCTCCCGGGAAATGATTATAAAATTCAACTTAACCCGCAAAAAGGGGGTTCGCAAAAATTAATCGATTGAAAGCATCAAGTCAAGATCGAAAAACCCGGGAAGGTAAAGCTTCTTGCTTCTAAAGGACTCTCAGGGTAATATCCGGAGCAGGGAGGTTTTGAGGACCGTGAAAGGGGGGCGTTACCATGTGATCGTCGTCGGCGGGGGCGCAGCCGGTTTGATGGCTGCCGGGACCGCCGCTCGCCATGGTGCAAAGACAATACTGTTGGAGCGCATGGATCGGCCCGGCCGTAAATTGAGAATCACCGGGAAAGGAAGATGCAACCTTGGCAATTTTTCCTCGGTGTCTGATTTCATCCCCCATTTCGGAATGAATGGACGTTTTCTGCGCCAGGCGTTATCGCGGTTTTTTGTCGATGATTTGAGGGCGTTTTTTTCCTCGCTGGGGATCGAAACCGTTGTGGAAAGAGGCGGCCGTGTTTTTCCCAAGAGTGCTGGTGCATCTGAGGTGACCGATACCCTCGTTGAGTGGGTCTCGACATCCGGGGCGGATGTGGTGACCGGCAGCCGCGTTTCAAGTATTCTCATGGAAGAGGGCGGGGCGCGTGGTGTGGCCTCAGGCAGGGGAAAGTCCCGACATGTAACGACCGGGGATGCGGTTATCATCGCAACAGGCGGTGCTTCCTATCCTGCAACAGGTTCCACCGGTGACGGGTATGCGCTGGCTCGATCCGCGGGACATACCGTGATCCCTGTGCGCCCTGCTTTGGTGCCCCTTGTGGCAATGGAAGGATGGCCCGAAAGATTGGAAGGATTGACTCTCAAAAACACCGGGGTGAAAGCCCTCGGCGACGGGAAAAAAATGGGCGACGGCTTCGGCGAGGTATCTTTCATGGGAGGGTCTGTAGCAGGACCCGTGCCTCTCACTTTGAGCCGGAGGATAGTCGATGCGCTCGCGCAACGCAAAAGCGTTCAGCTATGTTTCGATCTGAAGCCGGCTCTTGACGAGAAAAAACTGGACGCTCGTCTTGTTCGGGAGCTTTCCGGGCGCGGCGGAGGAACAATGAAGAGCGTGTTTGAATCGCTGCTGCCGTCCCTGCTTGTTCCTGTTGTCGCCGAAATCAGCGGCATACCGCCCGATGCCGCGTGCAGTCGGATCACGGCCAGGGAAAGAAGGCGGCTTCGAATGACGCTCAAGGATCTCAGGGTTACGGTGACGGGCCACGGAGGTTTTGCGGAGGCCATAGTGACGGCGGGAGGCGTAAGTACCCGTGAAGTCGACCCTTACACGATGAAATCGAGGCTTGCAGAAGCTCTTTTTTTCGCCGGTGAACTCATAGATATAGACGGGGACACCGGGGGCTACAATCTGCAGGCGGCGTTTTCCACCGGTTGGCTTGCCGGTGTGAATGCCGCCCGCTACGCCAGGCAGATCAACGGATAACAGGATGAATGCGCCGGCCGCAGGAGTTTCGGGGAATATTTATCGGCAGCAACACGGATCCTGAAGTGCTGGTGCAGGCCGGGATGAGGCTGCAGCCCACAACTTTTTCAACAGCTGCGAGACGAAACGAGGAGGGAAAAATGCTTAAAGACCGCTTTGTTTATATGGACGGTCAGTTCATTCGATGGGAAGACGCCAATGTACATATTATGAGCCATAGTTTCGCTCGTGGGTCCGGGATTTTCGAGGTGCTCGGCGTCCATAAAACCGGTGCGGGCACCGCCGTTTTCAGACTCGATGAGTATGTATCCCGGTTTTTCAGAAGCGCTGAACTGCTCGAAATGAAACTTGCACTTTCTGCGGAGCAGCTGCAAGAGGCGGTTCTCGAAACGGTCCGCCGGAATGGGCTGGGCGACGGCGTGGTGAAAATTATGGGATTTTACCCCCAGGTGGCCTTCGATATCATGCCGCCTTCGGGGCATTTGTCCGTGGCTGTTTTCGCCATCAATCCGGTTGAAGATCTTGGCAGCACGCAGTTTTTATTCGATGGTGGTGTTACTACGTGCATCTCCTCGTGGCGCAAGATCGACCCCAGGACAGTGCCGCCGGAGGCGAAAGTGGCCGCCAATTATTTGAACGGTATGATGTCCCGTCTGGAAGCAAGGAAAAAGGGCTACGAGATGGCTATAATGCTTGACAACGAAGGCTTCGTCGCGGAAGGCGGGACGGAATCAGTTTTTATAGTGAAAGACGGGAAGCTTTACACTCCGGCCCTGGGAAAGATCTTGAAAAGCATTTCACGCAAATCAGTGCCGGTGGTGGCCGCTTCTGAAGGGATAGAAACCGTTGAAACACAGCTTAAGCCGGAAGCTCTCCATGATGCGGACGAAGTTTTTTTCTCGTGCACTGTGATGAAGGTGTGCCCGGTCAAATCCGTTGACGACAGCGTGTTCGATCCTGTGCCGGGGCCGATGTGCCGGCGTTTGAATGATTTGATGAATGGGGTGACCGCCGGCGAAGATGAGCGTTTCAAACATTGGCTTTTCCCGGTATAAAGAAAAAAATAGCGGATATGACCAGCAAAAATTCTTTTTTATGTATTCACGGACATTTCTATCAGCCTCCGAGGGAAAATCCGTGGCTTGACACAGTGCTTTGTGAGCCTTCCGCCGCTCCGTACCATGACTGGAACCAAAGAATTGCCAGAGAGTGTTACGGCCCCAATGCGGCAGCCAGGATATCGGACGGTGAAGGCGGGATTTTTTCCCTGGTGAACAACTATGAATATATGTCGTTCAATTTCGGTCCGACGCTGCTGACATGGCTTTCGCGGAACGATCCCTGGGTTTATGAACGGATACTCGAAGCCGACAGGAAGTCGGTGGAACGTTATCATGGTCACGGCAATGCGATAGCCCAGGTTTATAACCACATCATAATGCCGCTTGCCTCGAGGCGGGACAAACGTACACAGATTGTCTGGGGAATCCAGGATTTTAAGTACAGGTTCGGCCGCATGCCCGAAGGAATGTGGCTTGCAGAAACCGCGGTGGACAACGAAACCTTGAGCTTGATGGCCGAGGAAGGAATAAAATTTACCATCCTGAGCCCGGACCAGGTTGAGGCGGTCCGTCCGTTTGTTTCGAAAACCCGTAGGCCCTGGAAAGCTACCAACGCCGGGCTGCTCGATACCACGATTCCATACCGGGTGTTTCCCGACGGGGGCAGGGACAACTTTATTGACGTTTTTTTCTATAATGGGCCTGTTTCCCATGGTGTCGCCTACGAAAAATTGCTTGCCTCGGGTGAGCGGTTCCTTACGAGCATCAAAGATGCAGCCAACAACGGCCGGGTTGGGCCGCGGCTGATCACGGTAGCGACAGACGGTGAATCCTACGGGCACCATTCAAAATTCGGAGAAATGGCGCTTGCATGGCTTTTTAAGACCCTCGGTGATTCCCCGCAGGGAATAACCGTTATGAACCCGGGCGCGTTCCTGGAACGTTTTCCGCCTGAATGGGAGGCCAAGGTCAGGGAAAAGAGCTCCTGGAGCTGTGCGCACGGCGTGGAACGGTGGCGGTCTGATTGCGGATGCAACGCAACAGCGACACCGGGGTGGAACCAGACTTGGCGCACGCCGCTTCGCGATGGACTGGAACGCCTTTCGTCCTCGTTCTCTGAAATTTTCGAAAAAACGGGACGACTCTTTTTCCGGGATCCATGGAACGCCCGGGATGATTATATCCGGTTGTTGATCGATTCATCGGTTGAAACGCGGAGTTCGTTCATGGAAAAACACCTTCGCACCGGGGCGGACGAAGGGGCGTTGGGCGATGCGATGCGTCTTCTCGAATCGCAGCGGATGGGCCTTTTTATGTTCACGAGCTGTGGATGGTTTTTCGATGACATATCAGGGCTGGAAGCCGTTCAGATTATGCTGTACGCGGCCAGGGGGATCGACCTTGTAGGCGAATGGACGGAGGAGAACCTCGAGACACGACTGAAAGAGGATTTGAGCCGCGCCGATAGCAACATCCCGGGTGCGGGCACTGGAGCCGACATCTACGAAAAGAGCATAGGGCGCGCGAGGATGGCACCGCCGCGCTTGGCCGCACATGTTGTTTGCGCGGGCGCACATGTAAAACCCGGTTTAAATTCCGATGTTTTTTCATGCATAAACCGGGGTTATGAAATCGAGAATCTTCCGGGGGCCGCCCGCGGCATAGTGCGGGTGGTGGAGCCTTACGTCCCCGGGTTCCACGAATTTTTTTTCCGGCGCACCACTTCCGGCTGCGAAATCATCCCTCGTGATCGCCTGGCCGGATATAAGGATGTTTTGGATGCGACCATGCCCGGCGCAAAAAGTTTCCTATGCAGCGATCTTGTCCCGGATGTTCTCCATGAGATCGCCGGGGCGGCCGGAGTGGATGTGGAGAAAGCCGTTTTCGGGGCGCTCGAAGAGCCGGCCCGGAGGCTTATGGATCTTGCCCGGCTGATCAATGCCCGGGAGCGGTATTGTGTTCCGAAAAAATGTCGGAGCTTCCTCGGCCTTTCGGCTTCGTACCAAATTACCAATGCAATGCGCAGGAGCGGGGGTGACGGCGGATCTGCCTCCGGGGATCTGCAACAGGCCGTTAAAACGGCTGTGGACTGGAAACTTCCCCTTGATCGTGAATATCTGGCCGAGGAATTCTCGAGGGTGCTTTCAAGGTTTATGAAAAGACTGCATCGTTCACCGGACGCCGGTCTCATTCCAGGCATCCTGGAAATTCTTGACGCCGTCGTGGCGCTTGATCTGCCTGTAGATTTATGGGCAGCTCAGAATAGGTATTACGATATTAAGAGCCGACCCGACTTTAATGGGCACTTGCCGGAAGCCGCCGCGCGATCTTTCGAAGAGCTGGGGGAGCGTCTCGGTTTCCGGAAACCTTGAACGAGGTGATCAGGCCTGATATCAAGTGGCCGGGGGATTTTCCTTGGCGACCAGCTCTTCGGGGTCGGTTAGCAGTGATTCCAGGCGCCATTCGCTCAGGACAAAGACCCATCGGGAAACGATGTCCTGCAATTCCGCCGTCTCAGCCGCTGTCTCCTCATCCATCTGAACGTCCTGGGCTTTTTGGTCGGACTCTTGGCCGCCCGAATCAGCATGGCCCATGTCGACCGAAATACCGACAATCGGCCGGGATTGGCCGTTTTCCTTTTTACCAGGGCAAATGGATATTTGCCTTCCATCGAAAAGCCGGTATTCCAGGCATGCTGCAAATTCGTCTCCGCCGATCTCCGATGCGGGTATTACATCTTCGATCCTGAAAGACGCAAGTGTCCCGGAGAGCTTTTTGAGCGCCTGCTCGTCGACTTTTGCCCCGGAAGGGAAAACCACGGTTTTGAAGCGGTCTTGGCTGCTGTCACGTTCAAAACTGTAAAGATATACGCCGTCTTTTTCACAAGAGATCGACTTTATTTCCGAGGCCGGTATATTCAATAAATCCTTATCAAGCCAGTCTGCCGGCGCTGGTTTGCATAGGGCGAGCGGTTTATCAATCAGATAGACTGAGGAAGAGCCTTCCACGGACACATATCTTCCTCCGGAAGGGCCTCCCGATTCGCTGCTGCGTCGGGAACCCAGCAGAAGATTTACAAGTGTTTTTTCATCTTTATTCAGCAATTTAACCCGGATGCCTTTATTTTCGTCTGAAATATCTTCGGTCGAGGGGTCGAGGAGGGACAAACTGGAAATCGTGGCTTCGGACGGTTCAAAGCGGCGTCCTGTTTTGGCATCCCGCAGAGCGCGTACAAAGTCGGTTATCCTGGAGAAATCAGCCGGATACCCGGAGCGGTCGCCCACGACCCATTTGCCGGATTTTTTTTCAAGCCGGACGCGTTCTGCGGCGCCTTCAATACTGATTTGTTGGATGTCGTTCACCGGGAGATCGCGGATAAGGTATGCGCCCATCGTCGAATAGGGGGTAGCTTGGTCATCCAGGCGCATCATCATGACGCCGGCCCCGATCAGTACGGCAAGCACCGCTGTCAGAATCAACAGTGTTTTTATTCTCATCGTCGCTTCATCCTTGCCTGGCGATAAAGCGCAAAACCGAGTCCGGCAAGCGCGACGCACAGGGGCATCAGGAAAATGTTTACGGCCTCAAGCACCAAGCCCAGCCTGTCGATATCCTGTCGCAGTTTTTTTCGAACTTCCTTCAACTCGCTGTTGATGCGACGTTTCTCCTCTTTAAACCTGGCGATTTCTTTCTCCTGTTCGACACTCAAAATAAGCTTCTGGCTTTCGTCTTTATGTTGCTGGAGCTCCTGGAGTTTACGGTTGGTTTCCTCCATTTTCCGGACCAATTCCTTTTCCTTGGACAACCATCTCTCCCTTGCACTGCGCTCGAGTTCCATAACAGCGGTGAAGGGCCTTTCGTATTTGCCCCTGGAACGCAGGTTGATGAGCTCGGCGCTTCCAGTGAGGACTTCGCAGGCGTTGACGAGAAAGTTCAGGTTGTCGTTGAACATCTTGGATATATCGAAGCCCAGCAGATTTCCCCGCTGCAGATAAAAATGGTCGGCCAGCATGTCCGCATCGGCCACCACGATCACAGAAGCATTTTGAATGCCTTCGGCCTTGTGATCGATGGCTTGGCCAGCCTCTGACGCTTCGGCAGGAGATCCTTCCGGAAAAGCGCTTTTGAATTTTCCACGGATATGGGCTGCCAGGTTGAATTTTTTACCCGGAAGGGAGATGTCTTTTCTTATTATCGCGGCGGTAAGCCGGGCTTTCATCGGTTCAACGACCGCCGCGTTTGAGCTTGTGACTATCAGCGGCGTGAATTCGCAGGCGCTTTCCTCGCTTTTTGTTATGCCTCCTGCGAGAGGCAGAAGGATGCTTTCAAGTTTCGATATGACCGGCTCGGTTTTATTGAAATTAGCGTTTCTAACGGTAATCCATGCTGGATTATCCTCGACGGTTTCATTGGCCCTGACCTTGGTGGAGTTATCAAGGTCCGCCACAACCCCGCCGAGATCCATTTCAATTCCCCAGGAATCCAGAAGTTTACCTGGTGAGGATGAGGAAGGCATCATGGGGTTGCGCATTGCGGAGGCCTGGTCGGAAACACACACAGGATCAACGTAAGCCAGGATATTGCCTCCATCGAGAAGGTACTGATCGACTGCATACTGAAGAGCAGGGCTTAAATCCTTCGGATGGATCAGCACCAGCAGGTCTATATCAGGGTCTATCACAGTTGCTGAATCAGGGATCTGTCGAAGTTCATAAGTCTTTTTCAACTCCGATACGAAAAACCAGGGTGGGCCGCCGCCCGGTCTTTGCATGGGAGCTTGTGGACCGGCGCCGAATACAGGTAGGTTGGTGATCAACCCGACCACCTTTTTCTGTGAAGTTTGCACGCGTGATATCATCAGTGTAAGGTCGTATTCGAGCAATTCCTCCCTGCTGGGATCCAGCATTTCGATGCGCTGTTCCCGGTCGCCGGACAGGAAAACGAGACCGCAGTAAATTTTTTCGCCGCCCGGGAGTTGTGCCGGCCTGATGCCATAAAGTTGAGCCCATTCCTCTTCATCTGAGTCCGGTTTTGGATCATAATATTGCAGTTCAATCATCCCGTCGGCCGCCTGTTCGTATTCGGTGAGCATATCACCGACCCTGCGGGCGTAAAGCTTGAGACTGGCCGGGAAATCCCGGGAGCTTTTGCTGTAAAAAAAGTTTATCGTCACCGGTTCCTTAAGATCGGAGAGGATGTTTTTGGTCCCTTCGGAAAGGGAGTATATGCGGTCTTCCGTTGCATCCCACCGGAGATTTGCGTAGGAAAATATGACATTGATCATCACCAGTATCACCAGCAGGACCCCGAGGCCGGTTATCGAGATGATCGTTTTTTTGATTTCGGCGCCTTTACCGCCAAACATCGGAACCCCCCTTGTAATGTCTCAAGATCTGCGGTTCTGCAGGATAACACCGCTTGCGAACAGCATGAAAAATATAACGGACAGGTAATAGACAAGATCCCTCATATCGATGACTCCCCGTTGCATCGAAGTGAAATGGGGCATGAAACTGAATCCGGATACAATATCAACGAGCCATCGCGGGGCCCAGCCGGAAAGATATCCTGTCACCGGCTCCCACCCTGCAAGCACCAGGAAAAGACATACCACAACCGACAGGATGAAGCTGACCACCTGATTCCTGGTCATGGAAGATGTCATGCTGCCCACGCTCAGATATGCGCCCGCCATGAGAAAGCTCCCCGCATATCCACATATGACGGCTCCCATGTCCGGATCGCCGAGGTAAGCCACGGTGATAACCAGGGGAAAAGTTAAAACCAGTGCCAATCCGAGGAAAATCCAGGCCGCCACGAATTTTGCAGTGATGGCCTGGCACAATGTGACCGGGAGCGTCAAAATCAGTTCCATTGTCCCCGTGCGACGTTCCTCCGCCCAGAGCCTCATCGCCACGGCCGGCACGAGAAAAAGGAAAATCCATGGATGCCATTGGAAAAAGCCTCTGAGGTCGGCCTGCCCGGCCTCGTAGAAGCGGCTGACTGAAAATGTGAAAAATCCGTTCAGCATCAGGAATATTATAATGAATACATAAGCGACCGGGGAACCGAAATAGCCGGCCAACTCCCTCTTTATGATCGCAGTGGTGACTGTCTTGAATCCAGCCATTATATCTCCTATCAGGGTAAGGCGGATCAGTTCGAGGTGACCATTCGGAAAACCTCTTCAAGGCGGCCTTCTTCAGTCGTGACGGATTCCGGCCGCACTCCTTTCGAATGTAAAAATTCGAGGACCAGGTCCGCCGGCGGTTTAAGCTTGTCTACAGGTAAAATTCTCAGTATGCATGCATTGCCCTCGTCCTCGATCAACTCGGTCCCGGCGACGCCCTCTATTGTTTCCAATCCCTCCCTGAGGGAGTCCGCCGCTTCGATGGGAACAACGATTCGCACCGCACCGTGACCCGGGGATAAAGCCTTGAGATTCTCGGGTGTGTCATCCGCAACGATCATGCCCTGTGCTATTATCACCGCCCTTGTGCATACGGCGTCGACCTCCTCGAGATTATGCGTTGAAAGCAGCACCGCTTTATCTTCGGCCATCTGGGTGATCATCGACCTTACTTCATGCTTCTGATTCGGATCCAGTCCGTCCGTCGGTTCGTCCATGATGAGGTAGTCGGGGTCATGGAGTATGCTTTGGGCAAAACAGACGCGTTGTTTGAATCCCTTTGATAAAGTGGCTGTCATCTGGTGGCGGACATCATTCAAGACGCATTTTTCGATGGTTTTTTCCAGGATTTCGGATTTGAGCGTTCCTGAAAAACCCCTTATCGAAGCAATGAAATCAAGGAATGAATAAACGTCCATGTCCGGGTAGACCGGAGCATTCTCGGGGAGATAACCGATCATTTTCCTGGCCTGAAGACTGTGCGTTGTTATGTCGTAGCCTCCGATGACGGCGGTGCCGGAAGTGGGAGGCAGGTATCCGGTGATCATTCTCATTGTCGTTGATTTCCCCGCGGCGTTGGGACCGAGGAACCCCAGGACTTCACCGCGTTCGACGCTGAAGGAGACATCTTTCACCGCTGTCTTGTGGCCAAACCTTTTGTGCAGCCGCCGGGCTTCTATCATATATTCAGTTCCTTCCACAACTTTCCAGATGTTTACCCGCCGTCGGGCGGGGCGGGGGAAACGTCGAATTGCATCCTGGTCGAGAATTCGCACTACTCAAGACGGATTCCTGCAACCGTATGCAGTGAAAGACCGAGCAGGCCGTTCATTCCGTGTGAATATCCGGTAACTTATTGAATTTGATCATCTAAAATGGAGGGATTATAACGATTGATGCAATTTTGTCAACTCTCTTTTATTCTTGTTCCAGAAATCTTCCGGGAACGACGCTTACCCGCGGAACTCCTCCGAGAGGGCTTTCGTCCACCAGTAGTATGCATCCGTAAGTTTTCTCAAGGATTTTGAAGGTAAGGACATCGGCCGGAGGCCCCTCGGCCACGATGCGGCCCTCCTTGAGCAGGAGCAGGTGATCCCCGTAAAGGGCGGCGAGATTGAGGTCGTGGGAGACCATTACCACTGTTACACCATGTTTCCGTCGCAATTCCTCCATTATATCCATTACCCTGACCTGGTGGGCCGGATCTAGCGAGGCGGTCGGTTCGTCGAGCAGTATGATCTTGGGATTTTGGCAAATTGCCCTTGCTATAAAAACCCGCTGCTGTTCACCGCTGCTCAATTGGTTGACCCGACGGTCCGCCAGGTTTTCAACGCCGGTGAAAGTCATGGCGTTTCGCGCCGCTTCGATGTCATCTCGTCCTTCTATGCCCAGCAGGCCAAGGTGCGGTGCCCTGCCCATCAGCACGACCTCCGTGACCGTGAAAGGAAAATCCACCGGCATTCTTTGAGGGACGAAGGCGATCTGCCTGGCAAGTTCCCTTTTTGCGAACGAATCCACGGGGCGGCCGAATACCTTTACAACGCCGCCTTTGGGATGTTCTATATCGTCAAGCACCTTCATGAGGGTTGTTTTTCCGGATCCATTCGGGCCGATAATTATGAAAAAACTTTCCGCCGCGATCGAAAAACTGACGTCCTCGAGCACATTTTCAGTCCCGTAATCATGGTAGAGTGAATGAGCGGTCAGGGCGGTTTTCATTTGTTGGATCTCCGCAGCAGTAGAATGAACAACGGGGCGCCAACAAGCGCGGTAATAACTCCAACCGGCAATTCACCTTGATCCGGCAGCACGCGGGCCAGCAGGTCGCACAGAACCATGTAAGCCCCCCCACCGAGCACACAGGCAGGTACCAGCACCCTATTGTCGGGACCGGCGGAAAGCCGAAGCATGTGGGGTATCACGAGGCCCACGAATCCAATCAAACCACTCTGGCATACGGTGGCGCTCACCATCAAAGACGTGGCGCCGAGCAACATGAAAGTGACCGCCCGGACAGGAACACCCGCGCTTTTCGCGGTTTCTTCCCCCATCAGAAGCAGGTTCATTTTGTTGGACAATACCCAGAGCAAAAGGAAGCACGGAAGCGCAATCGCCGCCAGCAGCAAGGTCTGGTTGCGTTCGGCCAGCGACAAATCCCCCATCAACCAGAACATTATCGTGTGAAGGCGGGCATCCTGGACTAATGACACGAAAAAAAGAATCACCGCACCGCAGAAGGCGTTTACCATGACACCTGACAGCAGAAGGGATTCCTTGTTGATGATCCGGCGCCCGCTTGATATCGCGATGATGACAAGCAATGTAGCCGTGCTGCCGGCGAAAGCAGTAAGGCTTACACCGGGAAACCTGCTCAATCCCAGCAGTATCCCGGCGATGGCTCCTACCGCTCCGCCTCCGGACACCCCCAGGATATAGGGCTCTGCGAGAGGGTTTCTCAGCAGCACCTGAAAAACCAGGCCGCCCAGTGAAAGGGTTGCGCCGGCAAGCGCCGCAATCAACACCCTGGGCAGCCTTATTTCGACAATGATGGTTTTGAGCATCGGATCGATCGAGCCGGTTTTCAGCCACGAATCTGCGATCTGCAAGGGCCCGCCCGCGGCTCCTGTCAGCACGCCAAGCACAATAACCATCAAGAGTAAAAGCCCCGGCACCGCCGTCCAGAGGGCGATTCGCGCCTTCACCGATTGGTTGCCGATCATTGCAATGCCTTGAATCGTTCAGGATGAATCAATTCCGCGAGGATTTCCAGCCCGTCCAGGAGCCTGAGAGTGCCACGGTGGAAAAGGTTCGGGTCAACCAAAAATATCCGTTCGTCCCTGGCGGCGGGCATGGAATCCCAGCGTCGCCATCGTTCCAAAGCGCGGCGGCTTTCAGATTCACCGCTCATTGAAGTGACAATCAGGATATCCGGGCACAACGCAATTACCTCCTCGCGGCTGAATTTAGGGTATCTGGCCGGACCGGCGGCCAGGTTCCGGCCCCCGGCGCGGGTAATCAAATCGTCGATCAGCGTCCCGGAACCCGCACTGACAATAGGGGCGCCTCCGATCTGGAAAAAGACGCCGGGCTTGCGGCTGACGCCCGACAGAGCTTCGTTGACAGCCGAAACCCTTTTGCCCGCATCTTTCAGCAACCGTTCGGCCTCGTGCCCGGCCCCGATCAATTCGCCAAGTTCCTCAACCGTGCGAAGCACTTCGTCAAGGTTCTTGGGGTCCATTGCGTATACCGGAATACCGAGGGATTCCAACCTCAAAACGGTTTCCTTCGGGTTGCCGTCTTTTACTGCGAGGCATAGATCCGGACGAAGGGCGGCGATTCGCTCCAGATCGAGGTGCACATAGGAACCCACGCTGGGAAGATTTCCGGCCTCCGGCGGATAATCACAATGTCTTGTAACCCCTACAATATTTTTCCCACGGCCGAGTGCGAAAATCAATTCAGTGATGTTCGGTGCCAGGGAAACTATTCGCTCCGGTTTTTGGGAGACGGGACTTTTTGGAAGAGGGCGTTCAAGGGTGGAGCCTGGAGCGGTGTCCGCCGGCATCAAAAAAACAAGAGTAACTAGGCAATAAAACAATCTTTTCCCGATTAATCCCCACAACGAATCCACCCCTGTATGTTTCAACTGCGGCCGGTTTGCATCAGTGACAACTTTCTATGGATGTTATCTCTTATCCAGTGTTTATCCCAGAACTCGATCGGATTTACGAACACGCCGTTAATCATCAGCGAAAAATGAAGATGATCTCCTCCGGCAAGGCCTGTTTGTCCGCTGATTCCAATGATTTCCCCGCTTTCTACATGTCGGCCCACCTCGGTGTCTATGCTGCTCAGGTGCGCGTAAAGCGAAGAAATCCCCTGGCCGTGATCCAAAATCACCGTGAACCCATAAATTCCCAGCCTGTCGGCGAACACCACCCTACCACTGTTTGCAGCCTGGATTTCGGCGTTGGCAACGGAGGCCAGGTCAACGCCTTTATGGATTTGCCGGTCGATTTCTTTGCCTTGGTAGGTATAAACCCTCTCGTCCCCGAAACCTGCCATCGTCGCCGCATTTTTCATGCGGATAAACGTCCCGTCCCAGAGCTTCTCCGTGGATGATTTCGCACCAACGCTGCGGCAGGTTTCGTTGTTCTGGACTCTTACTTCCCGGTTTATCTTCAGAAATTTATCAATCGGGCGATTGGAGCCGGAAAAATCCAGGTGCGCGAAATCAGGCAGGATAGATTCAATGAACTTCTCCGACACCGTGATCGTTTTTACAGGAAATTTTTTCCACCGGATCGAATGGTTGAAAGAACTCCTGGCGGAATTTCCGGCCCGATCAACGGCATGAAGATATACATCGACCTTGTGGTCCGCCCCGCATGGAATTGCAAAATAGCATAACATAGAGCCGGGCTCGTATTCTTCTCCGGCCGGGTAGCCGGGGAAAAATAAATCTCCGACATAAACTCCGCTCTTCACGCAATCAGATGATTGCCGATAAACCACCAATCCGGTGCCGCCTTCGTTTATGTAATGAAGCCGGCTGGCGGCCCTGATCGACGGGGGAGTGGTGTCTACGACCGTTTCGTGGACAAGGACGGCGGTGTTGCCGTCACCGCCGTTGCGCCTTGAATAATCCGATACTTCTACGTTAAGCTTTATCGGACCTTCGCCAAGGTGCATCAAGGCCGGGTTTATTTTGAAGGAAACATCGGCTTCACGGGTGCCGTGCCTGTTGGCCAGGCCTTCGAATGGAAACTCCCGCTCAATGACTTTGAATGTCCGTTTTTCCTGCGCTGCGGTCACACGTACCCGTTTAAGACCTCGCTTGGCGTCCGCCACATCCAGACTGAATTCCGTCTCACCGGTGATATAGCCGGGAAGCGGTGTCAGTGTGACTTCCGGCTTTTCACCTTCAAACACATGCATCAGGAACCATCCCAGGAAAACCGCAATTGCCGCTACCAAGACCACCATGGCGACGGTTCCGATATTTCTTCCCTTTTTCATCACTAACCTGCCTTCTTCCAGGATTTGAAGCGGTCCCGATATTATGCACGATGGACCGTTCTTTTTCCGCACGAACACTATCAAGTAATGTATTCAAACGCAAACCTTTTCCCTCCCTGGTGGCCAGGGCTCTCTATCGCCAGCCTGCGGCGAGCATGCGCACCCGTTCGATTATTTCCGCCGGATCAAGGCGGGTGAACCGGCGGTTTCTTAAAACCGGGACGCCGTCAATGAAAACATCTCTGACATCGGAGCCCCTGGCCGCATAAACGAGTGCGGAATAGGGGTCGTAGAGCGGACAAAGATGGGGCGCATCCGTGTCGATAACCATGAGATCCGCACGTTTCCCGACTTCCAATGTTCCGATTGACTTTTCAAGGCCGAGGGCTTCCGCTCCCCAGGAAGTCGCCATCTTCATCACCGTGCGGGCGTCTAGGCTGGTTGGATCCTTTTCGGTTACCTTGCTTAGTTTCGCGGCTTTATCCATCTCCCGGAACATGTCGAGGTCGTTGTTGGACGCGCAGCCATCGGTTCCAAGCGACACATGCATGCCGGTCTGGATGTATCTTTGGACCGGTGCGACACCGGAGCATAATTTCATGTTACTTTCAGGGGTATGAACGACCTTGACGCCGTTTTCTTTGAGCCGTTGAGTTTCTTCTTCATCGACGTGTACAGCGTGTGCCGCGATCAAGTCGGGGCCTAAAAAGCCTATTGATTCAAGGTATTCGACCGGTTTCATTCGGTGGACGGTTTCAATCTCCTCCCTTTCGGAAATCGTTTCAGACAGGTGGATCTGGATCGGGATGCGATGACGGCGGGAGATTTCGGCGGCGCTTTTAAGAGTTTCCGCGGAGCAGGTGATCGGGCTGTGACAGAACAGTCCTCGGGTTACGAGGTTCGCCTGTTTATCCTGCTTTTCGATGAAAGAGACCGCGACATCGATGTTTTCCTCCGGGTTTTTTATACCGGGTGCGGGGAAATCTATGACCCCCTGGGCGATCAGCCCCCTCATTCCGCTGTCCGAAACCGCTTTGACTGTTGAATCCGGGAAAAAATATCCGTCTGCGAAACAGGTGGTGCCCGAGGAAATCATTTCCAGGCAGCCGAGCAAGGCACCCCAGTACACTGTTTCGGGTGACAGGAAAGCGGCTTCGGCAGGAAATATTTTTTCAAAAAGCCATTTGCGCAGCGGAAGATCGTCGGAAAAACCACGGAACAACGTCATGGCAAGGTGGTTGTGCAAATTTACCAGGCCCGGCGCCACTATACAATCGGCGGCATCGATAATTTCGGCGTCGGCGGGTTCAGGGATATCGGGTGGCTTGCCTATTGCGCTGATCGCGCCTCCGGAAATATGGATATTCGTGTTTTCGAGAGGCTTAAGATCGCCTGTCATCGTGAGAACCATTCCGCCGCGTATCATCACCGGGCGTTCCAGAACCTGTTCCGTTTCTATCAGCCCTCTGCCTTTCTTATCCATCGCTTCTTTCTCCATTCCACCTTTGATGGCCTCGTCAAAAAGCCATCTCCGCCTTATCGGCGTCGGGGTCGGGATCGGTATCGGGGTCGAAAAGGTCGCCGGTCAATTTCCGATACCGATGCCGACACCGACCCCGAGGGGCAGGGTTGTTTTGACTTTTTACGAGGCCATCAAGTTTCAAGCTCCAACATGAGATTTTTGTCCCAAGACGTTATGTTGTCAATGGGGGTGTTGAAAATTCCTGTTGAAAATCCCTTGACAGCGATGACCTTATCCGAAAAAATAAAATATTCATGCAGGCGGCGTAAAAATTTTGCCTGGAAGGAGTCGATGATGGCGGTAGTGAAACCTTTTTGTGGAATTACATATAATTTCAACAGATTCAAAGATCTCGGTCCACTGGTGACACCTCCTTACGATGTGATATCCGCTTCCGAGCAGGAGGAATTTTATCTTGCCGATCCATACAACGTAATCCGCCTCGAACTGGCCAAGGCAACGCCCGCCGACAGCGGCACCGACAACCGCTATACAAGGGCGGCTGAAACTTTCCGTGAATGGCTGAGGCAAGGAATTTTGCTCCAGGCGCAGGATCCGTGTTTTTACATAACCGCCCACAGCTACCAGATTGGTGAAAAGCGCCGAACGAGGATGGGAATCATTGCGAGGGTTAAAATAGAAGAGGAAGGCAGCGACGTTGTGCTTCCCCATGAACAGACTTTTCCCGCCCATAAAACAGACCGTTTAAAGCTCATGGAAGCCTGTCGGGCGCAATTCAGCCAGGTTTTTTCTGTATATGAAGATTCCGGGAACGTGTTGTGTGACATTTTTTCAACCTGTGAATCGATGCGTCCCCAGGCATCTTTTTCATTCAAGGACGGCTCCGACCATCAGCTGTGGGCCATAACCGACCCCAATACCATGCGGACGATCGAAAACGCCTTCAGGGACAAGTCGTTGTATATTGCAGACGGGCACCACAGGTATGAAACAGCTAGAAACTACAGGAACGAAATGCGGGCAAAGGGTGCCACGGCCGGAGAGGGCGCACACGAATATGTGATGATGTATCTGTCCGGCATCGATGACCGGGGTTTGACGATTCTCCCGTATCACCGTTTACTTGCAGGGAATCAGCCATTTGACGCCGATGCTTTCGTCGCCGGGGTATCCGAATACTTCACCGTTGATTCCATCCACATGGATGGTCTGCACGATGCAGGTTCTGTCGAATCAAAGCTGTCCGAAGCCGGTGCAAAGAGCCCCTCTTTCGTAGTGTGCACCCGAAAGGGGGACTGCCTGTTGCTTCAGCTTAAACCAGGAGCTCTCAAGAATATGTCGGAGGATGTTCATCCGGCTCTGCGCAAACTGGACGTTCAAGTGCTCTCCGATTTAATCTTTCAGAAAACAATCGGGTTCACGCCGCAGGACATGGAAAACGATGAATTATTCCGTTTCGACAGTTCCATCGAGAGTTGCCTTGCGAAGGTTCATTCAGGGGATGCCGAAGCGGCGTTTCTGCTTAATCCCACTCCGATTGAAAATGTCAGGGAAGTGGCCGGGGCGGGGCTCGTCATGCCCAGAAAATCCACTTTTTTCCATCCCAAAGTGTTGACCGGGCTTGTTTTGAACCCACTTGAAGATTATGAACCCAGATAAGAAGTTCCGTGTTTCCGTCGGGCCCGGGGAGCGCGTCGACCGCTTCCTGGATGGGCGTCTTTCCCTGATTCAATCGGAAAACGGGTACCGCTTCAGTATCGATGCGTTGCTGCTGGCTGATTTTGCGACGATTAAAGAAGGAGACCTTGTTGTCGATCTGGGTGCCGGCTGCGGGGTAATAGGGTTGATATTGCTGTTTTCACGGCCTGTGAAAAAGGTTTGGGGCCTTGAAATCCAAGAAGAGCTTTCACGGCAGGCGGCCCGAAACGTGGAAATGAACGGCTGTTCCGCACGCATGGCGGTGATCAGGGGGGATATAACGCGTGTACCAATCAGGGGTGACTGTATCGATTCCGTCGTTTGCAACCCCCCTTACCGTAAACACAGGAGCGGCAGGATAAACCCCCACCCGGAGCGCGCAATAGCCAGACACGAAATTTTGACCGGTCTGGAGGGAATAACCCGGGCCGCTTCATTCCTGCTGAAACCCAAAGGCAGACTTGCAATGGTATATCCGGCCGAAAGACTGGTGGATCTTTTTGCAAATCTCAGGCGGGTGAACCTGGAGCCCAAGCGGTTGAAGCTGGTCTATCCGTCGCTGCGGGCCGGAGCAAAACTTGCGCTGGTTGAAGCGGTTATAGGAGCAAGACCGGGGCTCAAAATCGAGTCTCCCTGTTTCGCTTGAGCTGTGAACGTTTGGAAGGATCGGTGCGGAATTGAATTTGGTGAACCGCGCGTCTTCCGAGGGCCGCATTCAAGCTGGAGCGGATCTCTTCGGATGCGAAGCGAAGCTCGTTGAACCATATCGGTTCGGTGACTGCGACTTTCAGTATTCCGTCTTTTATCCATAGCGGCCGGGCATGCGCTGCAGCCGCTTCTCCGACCACTGAAGGCCAGATTTTCCACAGGGCGGCGTCTGCCGGATCAAAGGGAAGGACACCGTCTCCGAAAAGTCCGGAAAGCACATCTTTCAGTGGTGTCAGCGAAGATTTGCGTTTTTTCATTACCAAACCACGGCTTTAAACTAGACTGGAAGTGAATCGGTGGACTCGTTAAACCTTGACTATAAAGGAATTTATGAATATTGTAAACGAGTAGTTGATATGTGATCCGAGCTTACTCTTCCTGCTGTCCATCAAGATACGGAACGAATTTCATTCACGGCGGGACCGCCGCGGCCGGGAGTATCCCTTTAAATTGAACAAAGTGGAAGAACAACGGAGAGATAAACATGCCTTGGGACTGGGATAAATTGCAGCAGCAGAAAAAAGGATCCGGAGGAGGAGGCGAGGGCTCCTCCCCACGTGTTGATGACATGTTTGAAAAAATCAAAGGAGCGAAATTCAAATTTCGCGGTGGGCCATCGATTATCTTGATCGTAATCGTTGTGCTGTTCATTGCAACCAGTTGTTTCTACACGGTTGCAGTCGACGAAGTCGGTGTGGTGCAGCGTTTCGGAAAATTCGTGCGAATCACTCAACCCGGTCTGAACTTCAAGTTCCCGAGAGGGATCGAAAAGGTCAGCAAAGTCAAGGTGCGATATGTTTTCAAGGAGGAATTCGGGTTCCGTACGGCTGACCCCGGCGCCGGCGCGCAGGCGCGCTACGCGCCGACCAGGGGCGGGTATGAAGACGAGTCCCTGATGCTTACCGGCGACCTGAACGTCGGTGTGGTGCCGTGGATAGTCCAGTACCGGATCAAGGACCCGTACAATTACCTGTTCAAGGTGAAAGATGTGCGGGGAACCCTCCGGGATCTGTCTGAAGCTACCATGCGCCTGATTGTGGGGGACCGAAGCATCAACGAAGTCATCAGCAAACGGGAAGAGATGGCCACGGCCGCCGCTACACTGCTCCAGAAGGAACTCGATGAGGCCGAAACCGGAATTCGGGTCAGCACGATCGAAATGAAGCGCACCAATGTGCCTCCACCGGTTGAGCCTTCGTTTAATGAGGTCAATCAGGCCACGCAGGAGAAGGAGCGGTTGATTTACGAGTCAAGGGAGGAGTACAACAAGATCATTCCGGCTGCAAGGGGGAGCGCGGAGCGAACGATAAGGGCCGCAGAAGGCTATGCCCTTGACAGGGTGAACCGCTCCGAGGGTGATGTAGCCCGCTTTCTTGCCCTCTACGAGGAATATGCACAGGCCCCGGATGTAACCAAACGGCGTTTGTACCTGGAAGCCATCCTGGATATCTATCCGAAGCTCGGGAGGAAATACATCCTCGACTCTGATAATTCGAATGTGCTACCGCTTCTAAACATGGGAGCAGCGCCGGGAGGGGGTAAATAATGAAAATTAAAAAGATCGTCCCGATCGTGGTTGTGCTCGGGTTTATTGCCTTTATGTCCGCATATATGATCGATGAAACAGAGCAGGTGGTGGTAACCCAGTTCGGAAAGGTTGTGGGCACCCCGAAAACCGAAGCAGGGCTTTATTTTAAAATTCCTGTTATTCAGCATGCCAATTATTTTCCGAAAAACTTGCTGCAATGGGACGGCGATCCGGGCCAGGTACCCACGCTGGACAAGACTTTCATCTGGGTCGATACGTTTGCCAGATGGAGGATTTCCGACTCGCTGCTGTTTTTTCAGTCCGTCAACAACGTCAATGGAGCACTGAGCAGGCTGGATGACATCCTGGAGGCGGCGGTCAGAAACTTTGTGACCTCTTTCCCGCTCATAGAAACGGTGCGGTCGACAAACCGAACTCTCGACACTTTCGAAATAGGTATGGATACCCAGGATATGAGGGCCGTTGCGGAAATAACGCTCGGACGGCAGCAGATCATGAAGGGGGTGCTGGCAGAGGCTCAGCCCAAGCTGAACCAGTTCGGCATCGAGCTTGTCGACGTTAAGATTAAACAGCTCAATTACGTTGAAGACGTGAGAAGGTCCGTATACGACCGAATGATCGCCGAGCGCAAGCAGATGGCCGAGAAATTTCGTTCTGAGGGAAGGGGTGAGGCGCGCAAGATCGAAGGGAATATGAACAGGGATCTCAAGGAAATCGAATCCCAGGCTTATCGCGAGGCGGAGGAGATCAAGGGTAGGGCGGACGGTGAGGCCGCAGGGATTTACGCCAGAGCTTTCGGTAAGGATCCGGAATTTTACAGCTTCATAAAAACGCTTGAGATATATAAGGAAACGATGGATGAAAATTCGTCGCTGGTGTTATCGACCGATTCCGCATTCCTTCAGTATTTCAAAGACTATAACCCGGTGCGGAAATCGACTGCAGGACTGCTTCTTCCCGGGGAAGATGCTGTGATCAAGTAGCCCTGTAATACGTGTCAGGGGTACCGTGGTTCAACGGATTTTTCAGGAGGTGCGAAAGCCATCATGGTACGGACGGAAATTTCTCTGTTTCTTCGTAATGTGGCCGGCGAACTCGCCACTCTCGCCGATTTGCTGGCAGGGGCGGGTGTCAATATAGATGCGCTTACCATACAGGATGCCTCCGAATATGTGCAGGGGCTTTTCAAAGCCAGGGGCAAGAGCCTCAAGCGCATTGCACCGGCGGCAAGTTATGGTTCGATGCAGAAGGATTCTGCGGATTACGCACTGATACGCCTCCTGGTGGACAACACCGACAAGGCAATGAACCGCTTGTCCAAGGAAGGCTATATTTTCGACATCATGCCGGTGATAGCGCTCGAAATCGAAAATTCCCCCGGGACCCTTTCGCGCATGGCCCGAACCTTCGCCGAGAAGGGGATAAACATCAATTATGTTTATGGTTCCGCGATTGACAGGCAGCGCAACGCGCTGTTCGTCTTCTGCCCGGAGGATATAGAGCAGGCCGCCGCGTGTTTCGCCGAATGACCATTTATCGGGTGGACGGACGCATGTCGGCTATCCGGAGTTGAATGCGGGATACTCCCTGCCAGGAGTTGATTTCCGGGGTGAATACCATATCCATGAGCCCCCCCTCGGGCGGCTTTTCCTCGGCCATTCCGAAGCCGATGGCTTCCTTTATATCGTCGCCGTCCGCAACGTCCATCTTGAGATGATCCCGGCCGACTACTCTGGGGGAGATCACCCTGAGGCCCCTTGCTATGAACCTGGGTTCCGGGTTCCCTTCACCATAGGGCGCGAGCCCGGTGAGATCGGAGATGAAATTGTCGTCGATACGACTCAATTCCATTTCTGCATCTATCAGTACCTCGGGAGGCGGGGGATTGGATTCCATGGTTTCGGACGCTATAGCTTCAAAGGCTTCTTCGACGGTCTTGATACGGTCGGTTCCAAGGGAAAATCCGGCTGCCATGGCATGGCCTCCGAAGCTGTTCAGCAGGTGAGCGAGTTTGCCGAGCGCGTCGTGGAGATCGAAGCCGGGAACGCTTCTTGCCGAACCGTACGCGATGTCTCCTGCTATCGACAGAAGTGCGGTGGGGCGGTTGAATTTTTCAACCAATCTGGAAGCTGCGATTCCTATGACTCCCCTGTGCCAATTTTTTGCGGCCATGAACAATGTGCGATTCCCGATTACCATCGATTCCGCGATTTTTTCCGCTTTTGCGAGGATGCGGTTTTCCTCGATTTTGCGTTTTTTGTTGGCGTATTCCAGTGCACGCGTCCACCTGGTCGTTTCAAGCGGCTCACGCGCCAGGAGGAGCTTGATGCCACTCGTGCTGTCTCCGATTCGGCCTGCAGCGTTTAACCTCGGCGCCAGTTTGAAGGCTGCGTCTTCGGATGTCATGTGGTTGTTTCCGCAACCGCAGACTGTTTTCAGCGCCTCGATCCCCCACCATTTCGATTTGCTCATCCGGGAGAGGCCGTACTTTACGAATGCCCGGTTCTCGCGTGTAAGCGGCACGGCATCGGCGACGGTTCCCAGCGCCACGAGGTCGAGATATTCCCGGAGATCCGGCTCCTCGAGGTTTTTGAAAAAACCTTTCGACCTCAATCTCGAACGGAGTGCCACGAGAAGGTAGAACGCCACCCCGACGCCGGCAAGGTTTTTGAAAGGGAATCGACAGTCCGGACGGTTGGGGTTGACGAACGGGCAGTCCGGAAGGGAGTCCCCGGATACCCGGTGATGATCGGTAACCACGACCTCCAGCCCCATCCGTTTTGCGAATTCCACCTCTGCAGCGTTGGAAGACCCGCAGTCGACTGTTATCACCAAAGATGTACCATCCGCGGCGATGCGGGAAAGTGCGGCTTCACTGAGTCCATACCCTTCGGTCAGCCTGTTCGGTATATACCAGTTGACGTTCAGCCGGAAACGGGAGAGAAAATGCACCAGCAGGGCGGTGGAAGTTAAGCCGTCTGCATCGTAGTCGCCATAGACGGTTATTTTTCGCTGACTTGTGATAGCCGATACCAAGGCCGATACTGCCTGTTCCATGTCGGCCATGTCCATAGGGTCTGCCATGGACTCAAGCCTGGGGTCAAGAAACTCAAGGGCCGACTTAAGACGGGTTATACCCCTGTTGGCAAGGAGCATTGCTTGAATCGGGCTTATGCCGGAGCAGCGCATCAGTTCGTCCGCCCGGTTGTCCAGGGGCACCAGGCGCCATGTCTTTGTACCAGGGGACATCTTTCAACCTCCGGCGGCGAGCCTGGCTTCGATTCGTGCGATGTCCCCGGGTACATCAACTTCGAGGGACTCGAACGCCGTTTCCACCACCCGGATCTTGAAGCCGTGTTCAAGCGCCCGAAGCTGTTCGAGTTTTTCGGCCACCTCCAGCCGTCCTTCCGGAAGCTTCGTGAACTTTTTGAGAAAACGGGTGCTGTAGGCATAAAAACCGAGATGCTTGTAATAGTCCGCCGTCACGTCGTCGCGCGTGTATGGGATCGCGGCGCGGGAAAAATAAAGGGCATCGCCCCGGAAGTCGGTAACCACCTTCACGTGATTGGGGTTCTGAATATCCTCAGGATCGTTGAAACGAAACATCAGGGTGGTCATCGCTGGAGGTTCGGCTTCTTCGAACGGGGAGACCAGATCGTCGATCACCGACGGAGGAAAGGCCGGTTGGTCTCCCTGGATGTTTACAACGACCGTATCGGGTTCGAGGCCGAGCATCTCCGCGGCTTCGCAGATGCGGTCCGTACCGGACCTGTGGGACGGGCGGGTCATCAATGCCTCGCCTCCAAATTCTGCAACCACCGAGGCGATGGCAGGATCATCCGTCGCAACGTAGACTTTCTGAAGACATGGGCAGTTGCAGGCCCGTTCATAGACATGACGGATCATCGGTTTTCCGGCGATCGGAGCAAGCGGTTTTCCGGGAAAGCGGGTGGAACCATAACGCGATGGAATTATTGCGACGGCCTGGATCATAAGTTTAACCGCCGCACTTTCATGACCCGCTATAACAGGCGCATGAATCTTCGGATTCCCATGCCTTGACCCGGCTCACTTTCAGCCTGTCGTTGTTGATACGGCTGGAAAGGGTGTCGAACAGGTAGCGTGCGATGTTTTCTGAAGAAGGGTTCATGGACTGGAACGGTTCCAGCTCGTTCAGAAAATTATGATCCAGAACGTCAAGGACTTCACCGGTGTGCCTTTTTAATTCGCGGAAATCCATCACCAGTCCGGCTTCATCAAGAGATGTGCAGCCGACGGTGACTTCTACTTTCCAGTTATGGCCGTGAAGCCGTTCACAGCCCCCTTTGAATTCCTTAAGCTGATGGGCAGCGGAAAACCTGGATGTGATTGAAACTTCATACATCCTTTTCGCCGCCTCCATCGGCTTCACCTCCATCGACTTCGCCTTCATCCGGATATCGCCTGCCGCATTCGGTGCACCTGCCATTGACGATGATGCCGGTGCATGCACCATCGGGGCACAGTATTCTGCTATCCAGATCCAGATCTTCATAATCATCGGTCTGCTCGATGGATACTTCTTCTTCCGGCGCTTCCTCGATCCCGAGCACGGATCCGCAGTACATGCAATAATTGGCTTCTTCAGGATTTTCGCGTGAACAGTGAGGGCAACGGACGCCGCCTATTTCCTTTTCACAATGGGGGCATTTCATAAAATATTTCTCCTGGCTATGAAAACTTGAACCCCCCGGGGATTCCCCGGGGGTCTCCAAACCGGAATTGGGGTTGTCAGCCTGACCAGTCGATCAGTGCAGCTATTTCATCCCAGTTCTTCACACGCTTGAAAGCGCTCGGTGTCCTGTTCCATGGTTGATCGAACAGGATTGGAACGATCGACGCATCTTCTAATAAATAGCACGTTTCGAGGCGGTCTTCCACGAAATATTTTACGTTGTGGCGAACCAGAAACGACGCTTTCCGTTCATGATCACCGGTTGCTTCGAGAACGATGCCGTTAACATCTGGAAAACCCATTACTTCCGTCATCCACCTGAGGATGGAATCGGCCTCCGGCCTGGCGGTGACAAACTTGAGAGGAGCGGACTTGAGGAGCTTCGCCAGCACATCCGAGGCCCCCCTCACAGGTTTTATTCCGATTTCCACGGGTTGTTCTATGAGTTTGCGGATGATAGCAAGGGCTTTTTCTTCGTCTATATCGAGAGTCCTCCAGAACTCATATTCGGTGATTTCTTCGTAATGAATCCTTATGCCGTATTCCATCTCGGCCAGTATTACGAAACTGCGAAACGTGTCGGCCACCACACCGTCGATGTCGAATGCTATGTCACCAGCGGGGATCAGTGGAAAGGTCGTGGGTTCGATATTTTCTTTGAACATCCTGGAATTCATTCCTTGTAACGCGGGATGCAGACCACGAGGGTCGTTGTATCCTGGTCGGTCTTCAGGTTGATTTTCCCTCTGATGAGTTGCATAATCCGATAAGTTATGTACAACCCCCGGCCTTCTCCTTCCCCTTCGAGAATTTTTAAACGGTCGTTTTCGATCATATGGCCGGTGTTCGTAATTTCCGCACACGCGAAGTTTCCCTCGCCGTAAGTCCGGATCGAAAGGATTCCTCCCTGCATCGGGATTGCCTTTGTTGCGTTGTTCAGGAGATTGTCGAACACGCGTTCCAGGTGCATGGGGTAGCATTTCACCAACAGGTTTTCATCGTAGGGGCCTTCCTCGATCCGGACATTCTGCTTGAATTGTTCCTTGATCGCCTCTGTGTTTATCTCGAACCGGTTTTTCAGCACCTGCGTGAGGTTCAGTGTTTGCTCTTCCCCAACTTGATAAATGCTGAGCGCAAGCTCCTGGAGCCTCCTTGTCTCTTCGGCGAGGATGCCGGCATAGCGAAGGGCCCGGTCCCTGGAGGGGCCTTCAAATTCGTTTTTGAGCAAACGTGTCAATCTTCTTGCGAAGCCCGCTATGGCGATCGCCGGGTTTTTGAAATCATGAAGCGCATCGTCGAGGCGCTCCATTTTTTTTACCTTCATCATTTCCCTGCCCAAAACAAGGAAAAGATCGGTTTCGGCGTCGGTATACCTCTGGGTTTGGCCCAGGGCGTCGAAGGTCATGAAGTGGGTCATCTCTCCTTCTGAATAGAGGGGGACGTAAAGTATGGAGTTTATATTATGAATGCGGGCGAAACGCTTCATGTTTGTGGAAATGAGCTTGGTTTGCTGAGGATCCAGTATGCTGATATAGGAAGGCGTTATTATCTCATAAGCCGGATCCGCCTCATAGCTTCTCAGATTCAACAGGACTTCAAACGCCGGCTCCGAAGAGACGGGAAACGTTTCGCCGATAGTATGGTAGCCGCCGTCTGCAGGGTAGCCGGCCTCGAGAATCACGTGATCGTAGGAACGCGAAACCGAGAAAAGCGCACAGCTCTGGAGATTCATGAAACCCGCAAGCTCCGGTATTATCCTGTCGAAGACTTCCTTTGTCTTGACCCCTTTTTTGTTGCCAACCGTCCGGTATATCTTTTGAATGATGGCTTCTTTTTTTTCGGTGATTCTGGATATCTCGAGTATTTTTTTCCGTGTGAGCACGATGCTCAGCCTTTTTGCGAAAAGCTCCGCCACCTGGAGCTCCAGCCGGGAAAATTCGCGGTTTTCCTCTGCGTAATAAATCTGGATTACGCCGACCATCGTTCGACTGTGTAAAGAGAGACGGGGAACTTCGAACGGCAGTGCGATCAGGGAGCGCACTCCTTTTTTGTAAGTTACTTCTTTATCTTGATACAGATCCTCCGCCAGGATGTCCGGTACGATGTATGTTTTACGCTGCTTGATGACTTCACCCGCAACACTGCCTTCGAGCGGAATATATTTAAGGCGTGTTCGTTCTTCGTAAGGGTAGGAGCCGAAGGAAATCATCTGTGCGCTGTCTGGATCGTAGATCCTCACAGAGGCATGGTGGGCATTAAGGAAGTCGACCATGTAGTGGGTTGCGCGGCTCAGAATCGCGGGGTCGTTCATTTCGGGCTCGATTTCGACGATTTCATCCACCTGCCGGGTGACATGTGACAAAAAATCCGAGACCACGTTTTCTTCGATCCATCGGCTCAGCGCTTCCCAAAAATCCTTGCTGGCATGTACATCTTCAGCCCAGGGTTCCTGCCGAACGACCGTCGCGAGATGCTCAAGGTTTATAAGCATTTGGCTCCCTCTAAAAAACCGCGTTAAATCAACAAACCTCATGCTACCAATCGATGGAAATGCAGTCAACAAATCAATCGTATTTGGGTTGTATTGTAGACTTGTTTCTCGTGTGTTAAAATATAATTATTTGTATGAAAAATTCTACTCTTGATGACCTGCCGACGTGCCGAAAGGGGGACATTGTGAATGAACGTTTGAAGGCTCTGGTCTTTTCTATCGCCTTGTTTGCAGTCTTTGCCCTGATGACGGTTGGACCTGCCCGGGCTGCAGCCGGCGAGGATTTCGCTGTTTGGCTTGAAGGTGTCAGGCAGGAGGCGTCCGCGGCCGGCATATCGGCTGCGACGATCGAGTCTGCCTTCGAGGGCCTGGCACCGCTGCCGCGTGTCATCGAGCTGGATCGGCGTCAGTTGAAGGTTACACGGACCTTTAATGCCTACCTGAAAAGTGCTGTTTCGCAGCAGCGTATCAATCAGGGAAAACGCTTGTTTAAGGCTAATGAACACGTGCTTGAAGATATAGGCGCACGATACGGTGTTCCGCCGCGGTACCTGGTTTCCCTGTGGGGTATAGAATCGAACTACGGGGGTTATACCGGGGGATTTTCGGTCATAGCTGCGCTTGCCACGCTTGCTTATGACGGTAGACGGAGTTCCTTTTTCCGCGCTGAATTGTTGAATGCTCTTAAAATTATCGATCGCGGGCATATCGATACGGCGAATATGACCGGCTCGTGGGCCGGCGCCATGGGTCAGGTTCAGTTCATGCCTTCTTCATTCTTTTCGTTCGCGGTGGATTACGATGATGATGGACGCATGGATATATGGAATAATATTTCCGATGCTCTGGCATCGGCCGCTAACTACCTGAAGAAGACCGGCTGGGTGTCGGGGCTTAGGTGGGGCCGAGAGATACAGCTACCCGAAGACTTCGATATGTCGCTTGTGGGTCTGGATGTTAAAAGGAGCGTCGATGAATGGGCGCGCTTGGGTGTGCGACGCGTGGACGGGGGAGGACTCCCGGCTGGAACCCGCATATCCGCTTCGGTCGTTCAGCCTGACAGATCCGGCAGATCTTTCCTGGTGTATGAGAATTTTCGCGTGCTTCTTAAATGGAATCGGTCTGTTTATTTTGCTCTTGCCGTAGGGCTGCTGGCCGATGCCTTGCCATGCCGGTGATTGCCTTCGGCGCCCTGCTTTTCTGTGCATATCACTTTAATGCGGTACGAAAATCCTGGCTCTTTGGGCCAGGTCAGAACCATTACGGCTCTGCCGCTTGTGATTTTTTGGAAATCGCAGTGGCGAAGCCATGAAGCGGGCGTAAAGCCGAGGCCTCTGGCCTCGGATAGTCCGATTCAAGCGATTTCTTTACTTATGATAGGTATACATTGAGGTTTATTCTATGAAAGAGCTGTTGTCTTTTGCGGCTTTTATAGCGACTTTTATTTCTTTATATGGTTTGTTGAACTATTATTTTTATCGCAAGGCCGCTGGATGTTTTTCCTTCAGACCCTGGGTGAGGATAGTGCTGGCGGTTTTTCTGCTGTTGATGGTATCTGCACCTTTCATGGTGAATTTTGCATCTGCAGCAGGATTTCACAGCGTGGCTTTTGCCTCCGCTTGGGTGGGTTATACGTGGATGGGGGCGGTTTTTCTATTTTTCTGCGTTCATTTCACCGTTGATATCGTGTCTGCAATCAGATGGATTTTTTTGCGTGTTTTCAGCCACTCGTCTGTTGTTTTTGAAAGGCGCGTTACCATGTTCGCGGCTTCGGTTGCGATTGTCTCTGTGGGGTTGCTGTGTGGGGTTTTTGAGGCCCGCGACATAGGCATCGAGCATATCAGGCTTCATTCGGATAAAGTTTTAGAGCCGGTCCGGATTGCCCAAGTGTCGGATCTCCATTTCGGCGTGATAAACGGTGAGGCTTTCGCAGTAAAGGTGGCCCGCCTTCTCGATGAAATAGATGCGGATATCGTCGTTTCAACCGGAGACATGATCGACCGTGGTCTTCGGGATGCCGAACGAACGGCGGCCGTGCTGAGAACTGTTTCGGCAGCCGCCGGTAAATTCGCGGTGCCGGGGAATCATGAGTTTTATGCCGGATTAAAAGAAGCGGTGGACTTTCACGAAAAGGCGGGTTTCATGTTTTTGAGAAACAGCGCCGTTTCCGTGTCTGATCATTTGATCATCGCGGGTGTGGACGATCCGGCCGGCAGGAGGTACGGTATTGATCCCGATTTTTTTGAAAGCCGCCTGCTGGAAGGAGTTCCCCGAGAGCGTTTTACCATTCTGCTGAAGCATCAGCCGGTGCCGGCATCCGATTTCGACCTCCAGCTTTCCGGGCACACCCACGGGGGCCAGTTATTCCCTTTCAATTTCGTCGTAGGAATAGTGTATCCGTGGGTGAGAGGTCTTCACGAGACGGGAGACGGCTCCTGGATATACATAAGCAGAGGTACCGGCTTCTGGGGCCCGCCGGTCCGCCTTTTTGCGCCCCCTGAAATAACCGTGATAGATATTGACCCTGTAAAACAAAAAAATTGAATATCCCGACCGGCTCCATTCATATCCCGCTCATGCTTCTCACCTTCCTACATTTTCATTCTTTCGCATGCTCAAGGAAATTCTTTTCCGATCGATGTCCACCTCGATCACGGTCACTTCCACTTTCTGGCGGACTTTAACGACCTCTGCCGGATTCTTTACGAACCTGTCGGCGAGCCGGCTTATGTGAACGAGGCCGTCCTGGTGGACGCCTATGTCAACGAAAGCGCCGAAGGCGGTGATGTTGGTAACAATGCCCGGGAGTCTCATCCCCGGTTTCAGGTCTTCGAGGCTTTCGACTCCCTCCTTGAAGGCCGGCGGCTCGAAATGTTCCCTGGGGTCGCGGCCTGGTTTGGCCAACTCCTCGACGATGTCTGTCAGGGTTGGGATACCCACCTTTTCGGTCACGTAACGTTCGATGGGAATGGCTTTGCACGCCTCGACGTTGCCGGCCAGTTCAGAAATCGAACAGCCGAGGTCAGAGGCGATTTTTTCCACCACCGCATAGCTTTCCGGGTGCACCGCCGTAGCATCGAGCTGGTTCGCTGCACCGTTTATTCTGAGAAATCCGGCCGCCTGCTCAAATGCCTTGGGGCCGAGCCTGGGAACGTCCTTGAGTTCCTGCCTGGACTGGAACGGGCCGTTTTGGTTCCGGTAGGTAACCACCTGCCTTGCAAGCTGGGGTCCCAGGCCTGAGACATAAGACAACAACTGGGGGCTCGCGGTGTTCACCTCTACCCCGACGGCGTTTACGCAACTTACCACCACATCGTCAAGGCTTTTCCTGAGGGCGCGCTGGTCCACATCGTGCTGATACTGGCCGACGCCGATGGCTTTGGGGTCCAGCTTGACCAGCTCGGCAAGAGGATCCATGAGACGCCTGCCGATGGAAACCGCTCCCCTGACCGTCAGGTCATGATCCGGGAACTCTTCGCGGGCCACCTCTGACGCGGAATAGACCGAGGCGCCGCTTTCATCCACCATGATCAAGGTTATTGACTTCGAAAGGCCGATACCTCTCAAGAATCTCTCCGTTTCGCGGCCTGCCGTGCCGTTTCCAACCGCGATGGCTTCGATGTGAAAATTTTCACAGAGAGCTTTTACCTGTTCAGCAGCTTTCGCGTCCGACTTTTCGTTTTTATGAAGATAAATTGTGTCCGAGTGGAGAAGTTTTCCCTGTGCGTCGAGGCATACCACCTTGCACCCTGTTCTGAAGCCGGGGTCGATGGCAAGCACGCGCTTCCGGCCAAGCGGTGGGGCCAGCAAGAGCTGCCTCAAGTTGTCGACGAAAATGCTTATCGCCTTTTCATCAGCTCGTTTCTTGGTCTCGAGCCTGATTTCGGTTTCGATGGAATGTGAAAGAAGGCGCTTGTAGGCGTCTTCCAGCGCAAGCCCAACCTGCTCGGCAGCTGCACAGGAGCCTTTGACAAAAAGTCTTTGGAGGCGTTCAATCGCTTTTTCTTCCGGAACCGTTACCCGAAGCATGGTAAAGCCTTCCCTCTCGGCCCTGCGCATGGCGAGCACCCGGTGGGACGGGGCGGAGGATACGGGTTCTTTCCAGTCAAAATAATCCCGGTACTTGGCTCCCTGTTCCTCCATGCCATCAACTGCGGCGGAGACGAATTCACCCTCCGTCCTGTAAAGTTCCCTGAGGGCTTCCCTTGCATCCTTGTTTTCGTTGATCCATTCGGCGATGATGTCCCGGGCGCCTGCAAGGGCCTCGTCCATATCGGCCACGCCGTCTTCGGGCCGTACAAAAGTTGCTGCGACGGCTTTCAGATCATCGGTTTGCTGGTTGAACAGCTCGGTTGCGAGCGGTTCGAGCCCTTTTTCTTTTGCCGCCGTGGCCCTGGTGCGCCTTTTCGGGCGGTAGGGAAGGTAAATGTCTTCGAGCTCGGTAAGGTTCCCGGCCGCCATTACCGCCGTCTTTAATTTATCGTTAAGCACCCCTTGCTCTTCAAGGGAGTGCAGGATGCTTTCCCGGCGTTTGTCCAGTTCAGCGAGCTGGACGAGTCGGTCCCTGACCGTGGAAACCGCCACTTCGTCCAGAGAGCCCGTTGCTTCCTTCCTGTACCTTGCAATGAAGGGGACCGTGGCTCCCTCTTCGATCAGTGCTGCAGCGGCCCGCACGCGCCCGGGCTGGATTTTCAGCTCCGCCGCTATGGTTTCGATGTGTTTATCGTTCATTGAAATCTCAAACCTTTCAAAAAAGAGTTTCCCGGATCAAGCCGCAGACATCTTTGTTCCCGGCGATAAGGGATATACCTCGTTTCTCCGTCAAATAGTGCACCTCGCCCCCCGCCTCTTCAACCAGCAATGTTCCTGCAGCCACGTCCCACAGGCTGAGGTTCAATTCCCAGAAGCCGTCAAAGACGCCCGCCGCAACCAGGGAAAGATCGTAGGCGGCCGAGCCGGTTCTTCTAAGGCCCCTGACGAGCGGGACCATTCGCGCGAAGTATTCGGCGTTGTTTTCGGGATGGGCGGCCCTGTCATAGGGAAAGCCTGTGGCCAGAACGCACTGATTAAGAATCTTTTTTCGGGATACGGATGTTTTCTTGCCGTCGACGAAAGTCCCTTTTCCGGCGGCGGCGGTAGACATCCGATCCAGAACCGGCACATATATGACTCCCACGACGGATTTTTCCCGGTGCTGAAGGGCGATGGAAACACAGAAAAGCGGGAAGCCTTGCGTGAAATTCGTCGTGCCGTCCAGAGGGTCCACGACCCAGCGCCATTCGGAATCCGATGTGCGCGGGTCGGCTTCCTCCGAAAGTATGCCGTGGTCCGGAAAGCGTCGCCTCACGGCATCCATGATAATTTGTTCGGCCCGGCGGTCGGCCTCGGTTACGAGGTCTACGCCGCTCGATTTGCTGGAAATTTCGAGGCCCTCTTTTCCGAAAAAATCCATCAAAACCCTTCCTGCTTCCCTGGCTGTCGATTCCGCGAACGCGACGGCCTCATCAAGAATTCCATCGTCGATTTTCAATGTTTTTCCTCCCTGAAACAATTTCAAAAGAGATTCGGTTTTGGGCCGTTCGATAGTCGATAGAAGCTATAACACGGGCGGAACGCTGTGCCAAGGCGGTTTTAGGAATTTTTCCATTGGCTGATCCTTAAATGCGCTCCTCATCGCATAGTTGCATCCAGGGCTCAAAAAGGCATATATATATGATCGGGTGACAATGAGGCTGATGATATATACCGTTCACGGGAAACGAATCGCATGATGTCTTGATAAAGCAACGAAAGGTGCTTGATTATGCAAAATGAATGGAACCCAGGTACCCTGCTCGAGCTGTCGGGCTATTTTTGGAAAACGGGGACGCTTCATGCTGCAGTGAAACTCGATTTGTTCACCGTTATAGGCGATCAGGCGCTCGGAGCGGGAGATATCGCGGAACGGCTTAACCTCGACCGGGATGCGGCATCCCGGTTGCTGGATGCGCTGGCCGCGATGGAGCTGATTTTAAAAGAAAACGATTCCTACACCAATACCGAAGCAGCGGCAAAGTTCCTTTCGAAATCTTCGCCCAGCTATATCGGTTATATTTTTCTTCACCACCACCATCTCACAGATGTCTGGCGAAAACTCGATCACAGCGTCCGGACCGGCAGGCCTGTCCGCGGTGCCGACGATGATGAACCGTTCAAAAACGAATCTGAACGGGAAGCCTTTTTGATGGGAATGTTCAACATGGCCTCGATCGCAGCTCCTGACCTGGTTAAGAATGTGGATCTCTCGGGCCGCAGGAGGCTTCTGGACATGGGAGGGGGCACCGGCTCCTATGCAATCCATTTCTGCCATAGATACCCGGAAATTGAAGCCACGGTGTTCGACTTCGATACGACGCGGCCGTTCGCTGAAAAAATAATCGAGCGTTTCGGCCTTGGCGGCCGCGTGCGCTTCGAGGGCGGGAACTACCTGAAGCAGGAGCTGCCTCAAGGATATGATGTCCTGTGGATGTCCCACGTGCTTCACGGAGAAGGCTATGATGCCTGCGGGGAAATGATAAAAAAGGCCTGGCGGGCGCTCGACCCCGGAGGCATGATCATTGTTCATGAATTCATCCTGGATGAAAACAGGGCACAGCCGCTTTTCCCGGCGCTTTTTTCGTTGAATATGTTGGTTAACACCGAAGACGGCAGGGCTTACACCGAAGGGGAGATCGCCTCGATGCTCGAGGCCGCGGGTTTCGGTGGAATTAAACGTATTCCGTGGTCCGGACCCACGGAGTCCGGTCTAATGACTGCCGTGAAATAAACCAAGATTTTGTCCGAACGACGTCTCGATTTTGCGATGTTACTGTGGGAGCGGTTTTCAACCGCGATTTGTCCGAACGACGTCTTTTACCCGTTCGTTATAAACCGGATTTGGTGATCAATGACAGAATCAAAAAACAGGCCCTCGGTTAATTTCGGCACTCTCTTGTGGCATGCAATCTTCCTGGCGCTGGCATCCAACTTCATGGATGTGGATACCATCATCCCCGCGATGCTTATAAACGCCGGTGGCGGGGAGATCCACCTGGGGATAATGACGGCCATAATGCTGGGAGGATCCACCTTTCTGCAGCTGATTTTTGCCGGCTTTATTTCCCACCGGCCCAGAAAAAAGAAATTCCTTCTCCTGGGTATCAACCTGCGCATCGCTGCTCTTTTTGCATTGTCCGCACTGTTTTTTTATTCGGACCTGCTTGCCGAAGGGCTCCTTATCATTCTTATCTTTGTTTTTATTTCCCAGTTTTCGTTCAGTGGCGCTTTTGCGAATATCTCCTACGTGGATATCTTGGGGAAATCACTGCATGGAGCGGCCAGAAGGGCTTTTCTTTCAGCAAAACAGATTGTCTTCAGTATCGGGATTTTTATATCTGCTGTGGCCGTGCGGCAGTTGCTCGTGTTGTTTAAGTTTCCCGGCAACTATGCGCTGCTTTTTCTCCTGGCGGGTGGACTGCTCTTAACCGCTTCTTTCGGGTTCTGGCTCCTGAAAGAGACGCCCACAAGAGGGCGGGAGAGAACCAGCCTCCTTGAATTTTTTGCAATGATCCCCGCAGCGGTGAAATCAGACAGGAATCTCAAGTTCTACCTGCTCCTGATCAACAGCCTGGGGCTGGGCCTGAGCGTGCTGCCGTTCCTGATCTATCTGGCAAAGGAAAGTTTCGGGATTTCCGGGTCCATCATCGGTAACTTCCTGCTGCTGAAAACCATAGGCATGCTTTCGGCCGGTTTCTTCCTGCTGAAATTCTCCAGGCGTTTCAAATACCGCTATTTACTTCTGGTAAGCATGTCTCTGGCGGCTGCGATTCCCATCGCGGCGTTAGCATTTCAGGGCTTGCCCCGCGTATACCCTTTCATTTTCATTTTTTCCGGTATTTTCATGGCGACCTACAAGACCGCCATCGAAGGGATTCTCCTGGAGATATCGACCGATGACAACCGTGCGACATATGCCGGCATTTCGGGCGCCGGGAACGTTCTGACCACTATATTTCCCCTATCAGCCGGCTTTTTGATCAAAGCATTGGGCTACACCCCGGTGTTTGCACTTGTGAGTGCGCTGGTGCTGGCAAGCGTTGTTTTCGCGATAAAAATCGATTGTCAAAAAGAAACCGGCTGAAACTCAAACGGCCTGTCTCCCATGCGATTGCAGGGTGAATCCCCTAAAACGGGGGTAAGCGCCATAACCGAGCCATGGAGACGAGGCGGGGAGATGAATCACCGCCACCCGGTTTGCAGGGAGAGGGTGCAGGGCGTTTTGGATGCGTGCGCGGTGCTCAAGGAGAACGCATGAACAAATCATTTTCCGTTGTTTTGACATCGCCCACAATGTGGATTATCATAGCTAGTGCGAATCCGGAAATGCCGGATGCGCACAGCGAAGTTTCCGGATTGGGCAAAAGGACCATTTCCGGATGAAAACCAGCTATAAAAAGACACGTTGTGGAGACATGATATGAGAACTATCCAGATGACCCTTGATGATAATCTTGTCAAAGCGGTTGATCGTATTTCAAAGGAACTCAACACAAGTCGATCCGCTTTTACAAGGAAGGCTCTACGGGAGGCGCTGGCCCGTTACAAGATCGAACAAATGGAACGCAGGCATCGTCGTGGGTATGAACAAAATCCTGTGGCTTCCGACGAGTTTTCGATTTGGGAAACCGAGCACGCCTGGGGGGATGAATGAAGCACGGCGAAATACGTTGGTATAAATTCCCGGTACCGGATAAAAAACGGCCGGTCCTTATCCTGACGCGTGATTCCGTGTTGGAATATCTGGGGGAAGTTACTGTCGCACCTATTACAACAACCATACGCGATATCCCCTCTGAAGTTTTTCTCTCGACGGCTGACGGTATGTCCAGGGATTGTGCTGTCAACTGCGACCATTTGCAGACTGTTTCCAAAGGGAAAATCGGAGCCTTGGTCGCGTCCTTATCCCGGACGAAGATTTTGGAAGTCGGACGGGCAATCCGATTTGCGCTGAATATTTAAAGGTTCATCCGGTTATTGTGTACTTATGGGCTTAAGCCTGTAATAGTGCTTGAACTTCGGATGGCGAGTAACGTGCGGATGCTGCTGGCCAGGCTTTTGCAGATTTGTTCCCGCGTCTCCTTGGAGTTCAAGGCCCGCCGGGCCCAGCACCTTGTAGCAGTCGATCAGTTCATTCCCGTTGCTCTCAAAGCGGATCACCAGGTGGACCTGGTTCACCGCACACCCACCCGGAAATGCCGGACGGAAACTAACGAAGTGACAAAAGGAGGGAGAGAATATGCCTTACGTGAACATCAAGGTGACGCGGGAAGGCGTCACATCCGAACAGAAGGCAAGGCTGATTGCGGGAACAACCGAGCTCCTCAGCACGGTGCTGGGGAAAAACCCTGCCACCACGGTTGTTGTAATTGAGGAAGTTGATACGGACAACTGGGGAGTTGGCGGAGAGCAAGTCACCTCAAGGCGCAGAAGAGGAGAGTAGGTGCCGGCTGCCCGCCCCGCAAGCGGGCCGTCCATGCGACGTGCCCGCGCGTCAGCGACGTGATCGCACAGCAAGAAAAATTTGAACTGTCGGCGAAATCAAACTATGGTGGTGTAGGTGTCTGAAGAGAGAAATGGGATACCATGGGATCAAAATCACGGTCATCATGGAGCAAGATCAATCCTTCCAAAATACAGAAAGTAGCGATAACTAAATCAATCGTTTTTCTTACAGTAACACCAATTTTTCGAAGGTGCCGATAATTTTGAGCACTTTGAACCGCGACATTGTAACCGCCGATTCGGCGAAATGGGAGGTCGCTAAGAAAGCTTTTGGCTGTTTCGTAATCCTTATCGGATCTGAAACCTTGAAGAACCTCTGTGAGAATCAGATCCCCAATGATGACGGGATCTTTTGAGAGATAAGTGTCAAGCATGTCTGTCTGCCACGTGGAAATACCATTGAAATAATCGATCCATACGGATGAGTCGACCAGAATCATTGATCTAACCTCATTGCATCAAGGTCACCATCCCATTTCAGTTTTCCACGCAGGCTTTTGATTCGTTCTTGTTTTTTGATCTGAACTAAAAGCTTAAGACCGGTTTCAACAACAGCTTTTTTGGTTTTTAGCCGGCTGAGTGTCATGGCCTCACTCATGAGTTCGTCATCTATGTTAATATTGGTACGCATCGTCTTGGCTCCTATATGTGGTGTGTATAAAATTGATGATATATACACCTTTAAATGCTGTCAAGTGCGAATACGATTCTATATTGGATTGGTTTGTCTTGTACGTTTTTGCTATTCTTCTCTGCGAGACCTTGAGCCATACCATAAACCCCCATATCGCGCGTTACAATTTCCTCGACGTGCCCCTTTCATCCAATCTCTTTTCGTTTTTGTCCCCGGTAGGTGTAAATATGCCGCCTGGAAAATTTTAAGTCTTGAGTATATAATTCGTTCTATGATTCTTCAATTTATCAAAACCAATCCCGGGCCGGGTGGAAAGTTGCGATAGATGGATATTTGGAAAAGAGGGATTTGCCGAGCATTTTGATGACTGGTGCTTCGGCGGAAAGGAGCTGGCAGACCAAGTTAGGGGACTGAGATGATAAGGCCCCGGTTCAATATTACTAAAATCGGTAAAATGGGGGTAAGCGCCATGACGGAGCCATGGAGAAGAGACGTGGAGATGAACCATCTCCACCCGGTTTGCAGGGAGAGGGTGCAGGGCGTTTTGGATGCCTGCGCGCGGGAGGGAATTCCCTTCAGGATGTTTGAGGGGTACCGGTCGCCGCACCGGCAGCAGTACCTCTATGAGCAGGGCCGGACCAGACCAGGAGCCATCGTAACCCACGCGGGCCCTTGGACTTCGATCCACCAGTACGGCTTGGCCGCGGACTTCGTGCTCTTTGAAAACGGCGGCTGGAGCTGGGATACCTCCGGGAGCAAGGAAGATTGGTGGTCGCGTCTGCACGAGATCGGCCGGGAGTATGGGCTTGAGCCCTTGAGCTGGGAGATGCCCCACCTGCAGATGTCCAGGGTATCGCTTTCTGACCTTAAAGCGGGTCAATATCCCGGTGGCGGCGACCTGTCCTGGGCCGAATGCCTCGAATCCGCCATCGTTGTGTGGACCGGGGTGCCGGCGAGCCCGGCTGTTCCGGACCTTGTACCCGAGCGTCCGCCGTTGGATCCGGGGGCCGCCGGGCCTGCTTTGCCCGAGTTCGTGCCGCCCCCCGCCGCGGACTGGCACAACCGATTCGGCGGCCGGGAATGGCGCTACGATTCGGACGGGGTGTACATCCAAGACTATTACGGCGGTCGAAGGCCCCTCCGCACGCCAGGCGAGCCCAGCACCTGCCGCAAGATCTGGGAGATTTACGGCCCATCCATTGTAACTGCCTGCGACAGGTTCCATTTTTCGCCGGCCCTCATCATGATGACCATCGCCACCGAAACCGCCTTTGCCAGGAAAGCCGACTTCACCGGACCCCTGACGTTCCGTTGGGAACCCCATGTGGAGGTGAAGGACGTCAACCCTCCCCGTCTGGGGGATTATAGCGTCGGCCCCATGCAGGTCCTGGCCACCACGGCCAGATGGATCGTTCGTGTCCAGGGACTCGATTACGAGCCCTTTGTGGTGGCCCCGGCCCTGGAGTACCGGATCGACGAGCCGGACCGGCTTCCCCTCTATGAACCGGACATCAGCGTCATGATCGGCACCGCGGCCATAGCCCGGCGCCGCAGCAGGACCGGGGACGACCCCATTCTCGTCTCTGCCGCTTACAATGCGGGCGGGGTGTACAAGAGTTCCAAAAACCCCTGGTGTCTGCGGACCTATGGCGACCACCTGGACCGCGCCGCCAAATGGTACGGCGACGCCTGCGCGGTGCTCAAGGAGAACGCATGAACAAATTATTTCCCGTTGTTTTGACATAGCCCATAATGTGGATTTTCACAGGTAGTGCGCATCCGGAAATGCCGGATGGGCACTGTTAAGTTTCAAGATTGATGCGGTCGTAAAAAGTCAAAACAACGATGTCCCTCGGGGTCGGGGTCGCTGTCGGCGTCGGTATCGGAAGTTGATCGGCGGCCTTTTCGACCCCGATACCGATCCCGACGCCGATAAGGCAGGGATGTTACTTCTTGCGAGGCCATCAAGAAAGGGTGGCTGACATTGCTCTTTCAACCGACAGCGATCCGCTACGGTTGAAGAGCCCGTTATTTGTGAAGGTACTGAATAAAAAAGGGGGTTACGAATGATCAAAGATAATCTCAGGTCTGTAGCAAAAGCCATCGTCGCCAAACAGAAGGGCTTGCTGGCGGCGGACGAAAGTAGTCCGACGATCAAAAAGCGCTTCGATACGATCAATGTCGAATCCACCGAAGAAAGTCGCCGGCGATACCGCGAAATCCTTTTTACGACCGAAGGGATCGAACGCTATATCGGTGGTGTCATTCTCTTCGACGAAACGCTGCGCCAAGGCACTCAAGACGGCACGCCCTTCGCCGAGCTGCTGTCGAGCAGGGGTATCGTACCAGGGATCAAGGTGGACAAAGGCGCAAAGGCGCTGCCACTGTACCCTGAGGAAAAGGTCACTGAGGGTCTGGACGGCCTGCGCGAACGGCTTGTCGAGTACAAACAGATGGGGGCGAAGTTTGCGAAGTGGCGGGCGGTTATCGAGATCAACGAGCGCGATGTTCCTACAGCGTTCGGTATTCGTGCGAATGCCCACGGATTGGCTCGTTATGCCGCGCTCTGCCAGGAATTGGATATCGTGCCGATCGTGGAACCGGAAGTACTGATGGATGGCACTCACGACATCGAGCGCTGCGAAGTTGTCACATCCAGGGTACTAGAGGCAGTGTTCGCCGAGCTTGACGCCCACCGCGTGCTGTTCGAGGGTATGTTGCTAAAGCCGAATATGGTTATTCCCGGTATGAAATGCGCGCGTCAGGAAAGCGCGCAGCGGGTTGCCGAGGCCACGATTCGTTGCATGGCCCGGTATGTGCCGGCGGCTGTCCCCGGAATCGTATTCCTTTCCGGTGGGCAGAGTGCGGAAGACGCCACTGACCATCTGAACGCCATAAACATGATGGGCGCGCATCCGTGGCAAGTCAGTTTTTCTTATGGGCGCGCGCTGCAGGCACCAGTGCTTGCAGCCTGGAAAGGCCAGGAAAGCAATCTGTCTGCTGCTCAAAAGACGTTTTTTAAACGCTGCATGTTAAACGGTTTTGCCCGCGACGGAAAGTATACCCGGGCAATGGAAACGGCTGAATAATCAGTCGATGATGGTTATCGTTCGCTGTGTCCATCAAATCCAGGCGATTTCATTGTTATAAATACTATAACGCTATAAAATGAAAGGGATTTTTATGCAAAAACTTGTCCTGCTCCGCCACGGTCTTAGTGAATGGAATATTCAAAATCGCTTTACCGGCTGGCATGATGTCGATCTGGCAAATGAAGGCATGATCGAGTCGCGCAAGGCTGGACAGGCACTTCTTGACGCAGGGTTCCAATTTGATGCCGCATATACTTCTCTGCTTAAGCGGGCTATACGCACACTCTGGGTGGTTCTTGACCAACTCGACCAAATGTGGATCCCGGTTTTTCGCGATTGGAGGCTGAATGAGCGGCACTACGGGGCATTGCAGGGGCTTAACAAAGCCGATACCGCTGCCAAATATGGCGAGGACCAAGTTCTGATCTGGAGAAGGAGCTACGACATTTTACCGCCGCCCGTTACTGAAAAGGACGATCGCTTCCCCGGGAACGATCCCCGATACGCCGGCATTGATAAGAGCAGGCTTCCCAAAGCTGAGTGTCTGAAAGATACAGTTAAGAGAGTAATCGAGTGCTGGAACGAAACACTATTCAAAGAGATAAGATCAGGAAAGAGGCTTCTTATCGTTGCACATGGCAACAGCCTTCGTGCACTTGTAAAGTATTTGGACCAAATCACGGACAGCGAAATTGTTAAACTCAATATCCCTACGGGTATTCCATTGGTCTACGAGTTTGATTCTGATATCAAGCCGGTACGTCATTACTACCTCGCGGATGAGGATGTAGTCGAAGACGCGATGGCCGAAGTCGCAAAACAGGGAAAGGCGAAATAATTTATCCGTGCCGGCACAGGGAGTACACAAGTGCTTGAAGGGGGGCAGACCATTTTTATCGCTTTTTCCTGCGCCTGCCCCTTATGCATGTGACGGCGCATTACCATCCGCTTTCTGTACCGTGGTTTAGCGCCGGGCGCGCCGTAAAGGGGCTCCAGCAGACAGTCGTTCAAACTGGCAGGTTCGTGCGACCGCCTGCTGCTGATCCGCAGCTCCGTTAGCCAAAAGGGAAAGAACTTGTGACCGACAACTCAGCCATATTTCTAGACCGAGATGGCACAATCATAGAAGATCGAGGAGATCTAAAAGACCCCTCTCAGGTTATATTCTTTGATGAAACCATATCGTCATTACAACGGCTTTCGAAGCTTTTCAAATTATTCATCGTTACGAATCAGTCTGGTGTAGCCAAGGGAGCCATATCCATTGAAGAGGTTCACCGGGTGAATTCTTACATTGAAAACATTCTTGCTGGCCATGGAATAGGGGTTGTTGAAACATATTTTTGTCCACATAACCGGTCGGACGGATGCGAGTGCATGAAGCCAAACCCCTATTTCCTGAAAAAAGCTGCAGAAGAGCATGGTGTTGATTTATCGCGATCATTCGTGATCGGGGACCACCCTCATGACATCGAATTCGGGGAAACTGTTGGAGCAAAAGGGATATATGTTTTAACCGGACACGGGTTGAAACATCTCAATGAACTACAGCCGACTACGTTGATAGCATCCGGGATTTCAGAGGCAGCAAAGATTATTATCGAACTTCACCAGGGAATGCGTTATAATACCAAATTAAGTTAAATTATAAATTTTCATAACCTCGTAATAAGTCAGGCTACGACAACTCGAGCAAAAACAACACCGATGAGTTTGAAGCGGGGTCATGGTCAGGATATTGTACGGCACAAACTAGCCCTCTATCCAACCAAGAAAGGACATACATATGGTTATCGATCTGGAGGCATTTAAACCTGCTTACGAGAAATGGGTGGAAGAAAGCCTCCCGGATTATGAGGCTGGTAATTTGAAGGATATTATAACGAAGTATCCCTTTATTGTCTCCGATGGTATTCCCTGGACCCGGTATAAAGGGCTCCCCTCGGAGCAGACCTTTGCGTTGGTGACAAGCGGCGGACTTTATCTCCGAGACAAGCAGCCGCCCTTCGACATCCGCTCCATCCATGGGGATCCATCTTTTCGGGAGATCCCCAGGACCGTGCGCCAGGAGGAGATAGGCATCGCTCATGCCCATTACGATCACAGCCTGGCGGAGCAGGATATAAACACGATCTTCCCCATTCACCGCTTGATTGAACTCGAAAAGGAAGGCGTTATCGGCAGGGTGGCGGACACGCATTACAGCTTCAGCTATGTAAACGATGTCGCCACACTGGTGACGAAGACATTTCCTGATTTCCTTTCGCGGATCAAAGGGGAGGGGGTGGACGTGCTTTTGCTGGTTCCGGTTTGACCGAAGTGTCATCAGACCGTCGGTCTGATTCAGCGGATGGCCGAGGAGGCGGGATTTCCGACCATCTCCATGGGCAACGCGCCCGACCGCATGGCGCACATTAAACCTCCACGGTCGCTCCTTGTAAAGTTCGCCCGCGGCTGCATGTTCGGGGAGCCGCGCAACGTTGAACGGCAACGGCGCATTATTCTGGACGGGCTGGAAGCCTTGAAAAGCATGACGGAACCGGGGACGATCCAGGAGCTGCCGTATCGGTGGAAAAAGCCGGATCCATCGGTTTAGCCGGATTCCGTGAATCCTTTGAGTTGCAGGATTTCGGTCGAAGGGCTTGAAGCCGGCGTCTATCGTTACCGGCCGGTGAAGCATGCCATTGAGAGAGTGGCAGGCGGGGACATGCGGGATGCGCTTGCCGCCGCGGCTCTCGGGCAGGCATGGATGGCGGAGGCCCCGGTGAACATGGTGATCACAGCGGAATACGGGCGGGTTTGCGGCAAGTACGGAGACAGGGGGCGACGTTATGCCGTCATCGAAGCTGGCCACAATGTGTTCCCGAACGCTCCAGAAAATCATCGCGGTCCGGATTGTCCATGAATATGCTGCGGCCTTCAATTCCCCTCGCCATCTGGTGATGCAGCGCACCCGGCGGCCTATTCGAGCTTTCCTTTGCATGGACAGCCGATATCATGCTGCGGTGTGGCTGAGAATATGAAAATTTAAAGGGCGTCCCCATCTCCATATATTGCGATGAATGTCCGGTGCTCAAAAAGGCTTTGGACAAGGAAGACCCCTGTTACCCTCTACCCACGGACAATAAATGATCGGACAGGCCTGAAATCCCTTGTCTCCCCGTTCACAACGGCCCCATTTCCCTCCGGATTTGGTTGACGGCCTGGTCCAAAGACTGAAGGAATCGTGAGCGGTCCCGTTTGTTGAACGGCCGCGGGCCCCCGGTAATTTCACCCAACTCCCGCAGCTCTGAGAGGAGGTTGCGGGTTGCAAGGGCAGAACCCATGTTGTCGTCTGAGAATAGTTTCCCCGTTGGTGCAAGGACATGGGCGCCTTTTGCAATGCATCGGGCTGCGAGGGGTATGTCCGCGGTGATAACGATGTCGGTCGGCTCCACCTGGTCGACAATCCAGTTGTCGGCTGCGTCCATGCCCTGGCCGACAACCTTCAGGCCTATGTTCATCCCATCCGGGATCCGCATCCTTGCCCCTGCGACCAGCGTGACGCCCAGCTTGTAGCGATGAGCCACTCGATAGACCTCCGATTTTACGGGGCAGGCGTCCGCGTCCACGAAAATATGCAACAATCCATCTCTCCTATCAAATCTCGCGCTGAGGGATGATCTCCTTCACACGGCCAACCACCCCGCTTTCCAGGCGTACCTTTATGCCGTGGGGGTGGGTGGCGGAACGCGTCAGGATCGTAAGTACAATGCCTTGCATCAGTCTTCCGGAACTCTGGTGCTGTTTTTGCACGACCTGCACCCGATCCCCGGGTTTGATGTCGGTCCGTTTTCTATTGTCCATTTTCATCCACTATAAAAAGTTCCATCGCTCCTTCTGGCTGACGATACCCATTCCCCTCTGTCCATAACGATCGGACCCCCGCAAACATCCCTCATTCCATTCCCGGTACCGGTCTTCAAATAATCCGAAATAGGCCCCCGTTTGAACCCACTACCATTAACTTAAGGCGTGTGTTTAGACTCTTTGACTGTAACTTCTCCGCAACGTGCGGAGAAGTTTTGGTGATAAAGTACAGTATTTTTTGCACATTTGATGACAGGTAGGCCCTTGCTGGTGCATACTTGGGTTTGCCAAAAACCAAGAACACCAAAAACAAGGAGCTACCCATGAACAAAGATACCACAAGTGAGGGAGCAGGGAAAGAATTGGGAAAGGTGATTCACATTGATGAGGGCAAGATAGAGGATCACCTGGGGCAAATGGTTCGAAAGAGCGTTGATGAGCCCGCTATGAGTTTGAAGAGAGGACTCTGGCCCAATTGGACCGATATCTTGTTGATTCACGACTATCCATTGAACAAAAGATCCCTCCCGCCTTCATCGATCAATGGCTCTCAAGCCAGGATTGTCAATATTTTTCCGTCCAGGAATCCCTTCACAGCTCGGAAGCGATTGATGGTACGTGTCCGTTGGCGCGTACCCGCATGTAACGGATGGCGCTTGGGTGCCGACTTCAGCGCATATGTGCACATTTGTAAAGGATCAAGGCCTGTAACATACAATGTCTGCAGGCCGTGTCAAATTTTCTGTTTGAAACCAGGAGGTCGAATCCATGAGTAAACGGGTAAAAAGGCGAATGCAGGCAGATACGGGTTTCACAAAACGCATAGATGAGCTATCTTTCATATTGAATAGGAGTCAAAGGCAGAGCTGATAAAACCGGAAGAAGTAGCACGCCTGCCTCATCGGCCTCGGGGTCGGTATGGGGGTCGAAAAGGGCACCGATCACCTTCCGATACCGATGCCGATAGCGACCCCGACCCCGAATAAACCCGGGATAAACTGCGGCCGGGATGCAGAAGTTGTTGAAAAAACAGCATTCGCCGATACATACTTGTGTCGGGAAATGACAAAAAGCAACGTTTTTTTACTTTTTACGGTTTTATCATATCATGGTGCAACGTAACAGAATAGGGAGAGAATAGCATGGATAAAACATGGAATGCTGACGAGATCCGAATCGGTTTTCATCCGGAGGGTTACCGCATAGACAAAACCGCCTCGCCGATGGATTTTTATACAAAATGGGAAATTACCCCGGATGGCAAATGGATGAACCCGAAGCCCACATGCTTTGATTCCATGCCGCAGGAAGGTTGGCACCATGAAGAAGAAAAATGAACGAAGCAAGCATTGGGGATTGGGGGTTGCCCGGCGATCACCTGGACCGCGCCGCCAAATGGTACGGCGACGCCTGCGCGGTGCTCCAAGAGAACGGGTAGTGTGCTTTTGACTTCTTACGCGTTCATCGTAAACCCCAGGGCAGGCAGGGGCATGGCACTTCCCAGAGCCAGGGCATTGTGTGCCGCCCTGGGAGGGGAAGATGCTGTCGAACTTTTTCAGACGACCGAACCCGGCTCGGGATCTGATCTGGCGGCATCGGCGGCTGGGTCCGTCGATCGTATTATCGCGGTAGGCGGTGACGGGACTTTGAACGAGGTTCTGAATGGGCTGGTTCAGGCAGGCCGGCTGCAGTCCGCGAAGCCCGCCATCGGAATGCTTCCCGCCGGGACGGGCAACGCGGCGGCTGGTGCATTGGGGTTGACAGCCAGCCCTCTCGCCATGGCGGCCGCTCTCAAGCGAGTAGATCCCGTACATCTTGATGCAGGGCGCGTGGTGGAATCAGGACGTGCATTTTTCCTCTGGCTCGGGGCGGGGGTGGATGCCGTGGTCATGCATGCGCTGAATGCAGCCCGTACCAATCGTATGGGCTTCGGTGGTATCCTGAGGCAGCTCCCCGGGATCATCCGGGTAGCGGCAGGATACCCGGAGCCGCCTATCAAGGTAGAGATGGACAATGCGGGGTATGGCCCCTACGCCGATGTGGTGGTGGCGAATTTCGGCAATCTCCCGTTAGGCCGGAGATTGACCGGTTCTGCTGATCCCAGGGACGGGTTTCTAAACGTGATCGGTGTCCCCAAGTGCACTCAGCTCCAGCGCGTGCTCCTGGGTATGCGCCTCATAGGCTCCACACTGGCTGAAGCCGGGGCGGTCCGGGAGTACTTTGCTGCAAGCATTTCGTTGACATCAGCCGGGGCGGTGCCTGTCCAGCTGGACGGTGAGCCTGCGGGTCATTTGCCGGCCACCATCGAGACGATACCGCGGGCGGTTTGCTTCCTCGGCACCCGTGCCGGAGGCGCTCACTCGCCTTTTTTGTTTCGGCTCAACAACCTCCACGCAGGGCGATCTATAGTTTCACCGGAATCGTGGGTGCCTTCCGCGACCGGGTCGTCATTGATACCATGAAGATTCCCGGGTTCCATGAACCTCTTTTGATCATGCCGCTCGGCTATCCGGGATAAACGTTTCTTATGCAAACAGAGGGTACGAAAAGAAGGAACACCATGATACGTGCTTTTGAATCATCGGACATGAATGATGTTCTGAATATCTGGCTGAAAGCGTCAATTGCGGCGCATGGCTTTGTTGAAGAAGAATTTTGGGAATCAAGAATCGATGATATGCGCGAAAAATATCTCCCAAACTCTGACACTTACGTCTTTTCTGAGAATGGAAGCATCCAGGGCTTTTTTTCGCTCCAGGGAGATTGGCTGGCGGCTATGTTTGTTTCTCCTGATGCCCAGCGTCAAGGCATTGGGCGAGGTTCACGAGTCAGAGTCGTTTTAAACGATGTAAAAGCAGTTTTTCATCGGCCGCATCCTGAACGAATTACAGAAAAGTGTGCGATAAAATCAGTAAGAAGGTTTTTAAAAGAAGCAGGAGTCATATCATGATGGAATATAAAGGATATTCTGGTAAAGTTGAATTTGATGATGAGGCAAATATTTTTTATGGTGAAGTCATTAATTTGCGGGATGTCGTAACCTTTCAAGGTGAAACAGTCAACGAATTACGCAAAGCTTTTCGGGATTCTATTGACGATTATCTTGATTTTTGTGCATCACGTGGGGAAGAACCTGAAAAACCATATTCTGGTAAATTTGTTGTTCGCGTCGATCCTGAACTTCACAAAATCATTTCAATAGAAGCAAAAAAGACTGGAAAAAGCCTTAACGCATGGGTTTCTGATAGTCTAACTAAAATTATCCATGAAAATAAACAACCATGCAATTAATCCAGCCCTGGCTAGTTTCCATCCGGAAATGGTCCTTTTGCCCAATCCCCCGACTGAAGTCGGGACAAGTCTGCGTCACACTACGGTCTTTCTTGTGCCTGCCTGTGCCGACACGGCAGACAGGCGCAAGTCCTTGTTTTCTTCGCACCGCTTCGGGTGCTCAGTCCCCACTGCTTCGCAGCGGGTCCCCGGTTTCTTCGAAAAGACAACCGAAAATTGACCCCCTCCGATAACCCAATTTTGACCCCCCCTGTGTTTAGGGTGTACCCCGGGTTGGGGGAAGGGCCATCAGCAACGGCATAAAGTGTCTATGGTGTCTTTCGTGCCATGCGACATTTTTATAACGTCAGATTCCATCGGACAACCTGCCGGGGCATTCCCTGACTTGCAAGATTTAGAATATCTGTATGTTGTTTTGGAACCAACGCCTAATAAGCCGCGCGCTATACATAAATTTTCCGTTTGACATATTACGAACTCCATAATACTTTAGGTGTATGATAAAGTCTTTTGCCTGCAAAGACACTGAAGAACTGTTCAACGACAAAAGGGTGCAGCGTTTCCAGTCCATTGAGAGACAGGCTCGGAAGCGACTGATGGTACTTCATGCCGCGCCAAGTTTGAATGCGTTAATGCTGAATCCGGGAAATAGGTTTCATGCTTTGAAGGGCAAAAGGCAAGAGCAATATGCTATCCGTATTAATAAACAATGGCGAGCCTGTTTTGAATGGCATGATGGTAATGCCTTTAACGTGGCTATCGTCGATTATCATTGAGGTGAAAACATGAGCAATAACGATTTGCTTGAACCCATTGCGCCAGGTGAAATTTTACGGGAAGATTTCATGGAACCCTTGGGGATAAGCATCAACAAATTGTCACGAGATCTTGCGGTTCCCGCGAACAGAATAAGTGAGATTGTAAACGGCAAGAGGCGTATTTCTGCTGATACTGCGCTCAGGCTGGAAAGATATTTTGGAGTTGAAGCGCTGTTTTGGCTGAATCTTCAGTCTGAATATGATCTACGGGTAATGAAACGTAAAATTGGGTCGGACATTGAACAACGGATATTTCCTGTTAATAAGACTTCAGTTCCTTCAATGTCCGTTGGCGCGTAACGGCATGTAACGGATGGCGCTTGCGCGCCGACTTCAGCGCGTCCCTTTGCCTTTGTGCCGGATTGTAAAAAGAAGCAGCAAAAACCAGGCGGCGCCAATTCCTGCACCAACCCTGGTGTTGAGAATCCAGACGGTGATGGAGGTGAAGACCAGGGCGATTGCGATGCCGAGAAAGGCCCTGCTGACCAGAAGAACCCAGTATGAATTGATCAGCATACCAGCCCCGCCGGATAAACCATAACCGATTAAACCAACGACGTAGGGTCGTTTTACCCCTGTTCGATCAATGATTATACCCATCAAAGGGCTGGAAATCGCCATGAACAGACGATTGGTCATATGCAAAAATCCATCTTTCATTTCTAGCCTATTCTCCATCCGGAAATGCCGGATGGGCACAAGTTAAAAAAAATTGATTATAAAAGAATATCACCGTGTGACAATTTTTTGTTGATTATCCGGAAACAATATAATTACTTGTTATATATATGTATATACTTTACTTTTTTGAAATCGTATGGAATAATATTCCAATTAAAATCATGTTGATCAAAATGATTGTTTAACCAAGGAGAGTGAGAGAAATGGGAATTGGAAAACGTATTATTGAAACCGCCATGGAAAACGGGGCAACTCTTGCCGGGATAGCAAGTATGGAAGCTGTTAAAGTATCGGCGTCGCACAGGATATATCTTAAAATGGGAGATTATGCAGGCGTCGGTACGGTTAAAGATGATGCACTTCCAGACAATCAATTATTCACTTGGCCTGATTCTGCAAGATCTGTACTTGTAATCGGCCTTTCACATCCAGAAGATAAGCCGGAGCTTGATTGGTGGGATGGCAGAGGTACACCTGGCAACCGTATTTTGATTGATATCATAAAGCGGACAAGCCAACAGATTGAAAACAGCCTGAAAGTAAAAACCAGAAAGCTTCATTATTATGTTGAAAAAGGAGGAATTTTTCTCAAAGATGCAGCGGTGCTTGCCGGGTTTGGGTGCATTGGAAAGAATAATATGCTTATAACTCCGTCAAATGGTCCCAGGATCCGACTCAGGGCTTTATTCCTGGATGCTGAGCTGCACCCAACCGGACCAATAGACTTTGATCCCTGTGCCGACTGCAAGGTTTATTGCAGAAGAGTTTGCCCCGAAAATGCTATGGATGAGAAAGCTGAAATTTTTAAGTCAATAGAATTTTCTGATCATTTGCCTGGAAGGGATGGAACTTATGATAGAGTACTCTGTAATGTAAGGATGGAAAAGGATGTTGCCGAAAGCTCTAAAACTAACTACGGCAAACAGCCTATAACAAAATATTGTAGAAAATGTGAGTTTGTATGCCCGGTGGGGAAAAAGTAGGAGATCAATGCCAGGACCAGAAAGAAGTCAATGTAGACGTTCCAGGCTGGATGATTCATAGCTTAGATAAAGAAGCTAAACGACTTGGTGTCCCTCGACAGTCTATGATAAAAATCTGGATTACTGAAAGACTTAAGGACGGTTTTTGCTAACCCTGATTCGAACAGCAGCATGAACAAGGACTGGCTCTGATGGGAGCTATTGTCGGGTTCGCTACGGCGACATTCTGGCTTGCTCTTGGAGGAAGGCTATTAGCAAGCACCTTCAAGATATGGTTCGTTGATCGAATGGTGTGGTTGTATGAGACCATGAGCGAATCTATTCCCGAATATCAATCGTGGAAGACAGGTCCAGGCCATCGAAGTTCCGAATAAGACCCCATGAAAGCAATGAGCCAGGGCGCTGCACACGGACACGGGGTCTTCCGCTCGCAAGCTCGCTGCATCCCCCGTGCCGGTGAGCCTTGTCGTTGGAGTCTGAAAATATTCTCTTGGATTCACACAAATTTGTGTGTAATATTATGTGTGATCTTCCAGGAGGTGATCGTTATGGCGACGAACTTACAGATTGATGACAAACTTATTCAAAAGGCTGTCAGGCTCGGAGGGCATAAAACAAAAAAGGCTGCTGTCTCGAAAGCTTTAATTGAATATATACAAAATTTAGAGCAAGAAAAAATTCTATCGATGTTTGGGACTGTGGAATATGATCCGGAATATGATTATAAAGAGCAGAGACGCCATTCATGAAGGTCATCGTTGATACCAGTGTATGGTCCCTGGCATTAAGGCGTGACAAGCCGGAATCCAATACCACAGTCCAAGAATTTCGGCGCATGATTGAGGATCATCGCGTACAAATGATTGGACCCATACGGCAGGAAATCCTGTCTGGCATTCGTATTGAATCTCAGTTCAAAAAACTTCAAAAACACCTTGAAAGTTTTCCCGATCTCCCAGCCATCACCGAGGATTATGTTACAGCAGCGAAGTATTTTAATCGTTGCCGCTAAAAAGGTATCCAAGGCTTAAATACTGATTTTTTAATTTGCGCCATGGCCAATAGAAACAAATTTTCAATTTTTACTACGGACAAAGATTTCGAGCTATTTTCGAAGCATATAAAAATTATTCTTTACAAAGCAGTATAATTTCAACCATGCGCTTCCAGCGGAGCGGTAAAACCCGCGCCGGCTGCCCGCCCCGCAAGCGGTTGATACGCGGCCCCGTTATGCCACATGAGGCTGTCATGCAGAATATAGATGAGCACCTTAAAAACGCAGAAAAAAGGAGCAGCTTTATTTGAATAGGCGGGGGGTGCTGAATGAATAAATCTGTCCACTTTGTTGGATTTCACGGTGGCCGATCGCAAGAAAGGCGAGGATGCGCGGAAACAGCCTATGAAGTACCCAGGTAGAGCTGTCTGGTATTTGGTTCTCGTAGTGGTCCTCGTTGCGCCGGGCTGTTCGTCGCACGGTGTATATCCCGTCGAATGGGGCGACCTTTCGCCAGCCAGTGGGGATAGCTGCCCCTCGCTCGCGGGCGTATTTCAGAACGCGGGTGAGCGAGCGGTGCCGGAGGGTGGTTCGCCTCAGTATTCCCCGCCTTATCTTTCCAGCTATTTCTTTGCAGACACCGCCGCAGCGGCGCGCGCGAATCGTGTTCGGATCACGGGTGATGCGAATAAGGAGCTCACGGTCGAACTGCTCGGCGAAGACGCTTCCCTTGAGCCGCGCATCCTGCAGCGGCAGGCCCACTATCGCTGCGAGGATGGCTGGCTGTTGCTGGAGTCGTCTCGCTGGATAGCGGAAAACGTGAGTGGCTTCGAGTCTATGACCTATCGCTTCCGCAAGACGCATGAAGGTGCGATGGTGGTACAGGTGAGTTCCTCGGCGGTGGGTGTCGTGTTCGTGGTGCCCGTTGCCGGGAGCTCGACCGAATGGCACCGGTTCCTTTTGGCGGAATAGGGTGGCGTTCATGTGGAGTGCCGCCTTCCTGAGATGCTACCAATCTTGTACAAGACCGGAGTCGGACCAAGATAAGCACCTGATAAAAAAGAGAAACACCGTATTTTTGCGTTAATGCGCAGTAGATGAGCAGAAATTAACGAGCAAATAACACCCGCTGGGTCTGATTTTCGTTTGTCTCAATGGACGAATCATAGTCCGGAGTTGGCTGAGGGCCGGCAAAAGGCAAGGGCAATATGCAATCAGTATTAATTGTCAAGGAGATCAACTTCCTAGACCGGCTCCCCAAGACCCGAAGCGGCAATCTCCTCCGTCGGGTCCAGTTGTCTCCCGCTATCGATAAAATCTTATAATATACCGAAATTTACAAGGAGAGGATATTGCCATTCGCCAGGACGGTCTTATAATAAAATGAGTATGAATGGTCATCAAAAACAACCCTTTTCCGGAATGTGAACGTCTCCGAATAATATGACAACATGCGCCGGCCCGCCGGATAATTATTTTGACGGACAACCCTACTTATGTTAGCAATTGGATGGGCTGGCATGCGGCGTTTCATATGGAATAATGATGGTTTTCATTCACGTCTTATCCTTTTAAGAGAAGCTAGGAGAGAGAATAATGGAAGCGAGTGAAAGAATTAGAGGAAAAAGAATCTTAATTGTAGATGACGAAAAGGATGTCCTTGATACTTTAATAGATTTTTTAAGTATGTGCAAAATTGATACGGCTCTTTCTTTTGATGAGGCTAAGGAATTATTAGAAAATAACGATTATGATGTGGCCATTCTTGATATTATGGGCGTCAATGGCTTTGAGCTTCTTGAGATTGCAAAAAAGAGAAAGATTCCGGCGTTGATGCTTACCGCCCATGGTTTATCCGAAGAAAACTTGAAAAAATCCGCTGAAGAAGGTGCGGCATATTATGCACCGAAAGAAAAAATGAATGACATTGACCTGTTCGTGTCAGATGTAGTCGAAGCGAGTAGAAAGCAAAAGAGCGCCTGGGAAAGAGTTTTCGAGAGACTTGGCAGCTTTTATGACAAGCAATTCGGGGGCACAAACTGGAGAGAAAAAGAAAAGGAGTTCTGGGATAGGAAATTCAAACAAATGTCAGGGCTATAAGCGCGTTCACTTATTTTTTCATAACTCCATTAAAAAAGAGCTGAAGAGGCTGCTTTTAATTTCTGCGCCGACTTCGGCTTTTTTGTTCAAGGTATGGTAGCGGGGGCAAAAGCTTCCCTTGAATGAATTGAAGAATT
>JAWOBE010000029.1:0-6904 GCA_046498185.1 Desulfatiglandaceae bacterium
CTTTGAAAAGGATGAGAAGAACTGCCTTTTCAAGGCCTATCTCGACTTCAATGACCGATTGCACCAGGCTTTGGCGGCGGACCCGGCAAATCCTGCGCCGTTCGAGATCTTTATTGGTTTTAAATGGGATGCTGTCGATACGTCTCGTCAAATTGTCACCCGTTATACCTGTTATCCAGCTTTTACACTCAGGGATATGGCGGATCGTGCGGCTGGGTTCTTCCGCCCGGTGGGCAAAACCGCGCCCGTCGCTGTCATAAACGGAATCCTGGATCTGGCCTCACACCGCGCCGGGCCGCGGGAGTTTCTTTATTTTGAAGCTTCCGAGATCGGCACGGAAAGGACATCGTTTTCCATCAACCTCTACCTCACCGGGCTGCGAATGGCGGAGGTCTACCCCTTGCTGCTGGAGATGGCACACTGCTACGGCGTTTCCACGGACGAACTGAACCGGGTCTACGAAGGGGCCAAAACTCAGTTTTTAGGTAATATTGCAGGGGGCATCGACCGGCAGGGCAGGGATTTTTTGACTTTTTACCATGCTGAAAAGGGAAGCTCAAAGAAACGGGATGATGTGAAGAAATGATCCAGAAGCACGATTCGAATTTTCCAGCAATGCATCCGCCCATTGGCATGGTGGCCGGCTCCAGGATCGATTTCAGCCGGTACTGCGTGATATCGATCTGGTTCGGCTGCAACAACCGCTGCGCTATCTGCATGTTGGGCAATGTTCGAAACCGGCTGCCGGGCATCGGGTTTGACCGATACCATCAGGCGATCCTGGCTGTTCGGCGGAATGGTCATTACGACAATTTGATTTTGTCGGGAGGTGAGGTGACCACTTTTGATTTCCTTGATCAGTACGTACGGGATGCGGCATCGCTCGACTGGTTCAAAAAAATCCAGATTCAGACCAACGGCCGGCGGCTTAGTGATGACGGTTATCTGGATCATTTGATCGACGCCGGGGTAAACGAGTTTTTCGTCAGCTTGCATGGCCTTGCCGACACGCACGATGCTTCCACCGGTGTGGCCGGATCTTTCAACCAGACGGTGGCCGGGCTGCAAAATCTTTCACGCCGCCAGGTCAATGTGATCAGTAATACGGTTTTGACCCGCAACAATGTTGCAGATCTCCCTGAGTTCTTCCGTTTTTTGGGTCAGACGTGTGTCGGTGAGATGCATCTCTGGAATTACTTTCCCATGGAAGCTGTAGACCGGCGCAACCTGATTGTGCCTCTGGGGGATTTGGTGAGCATCATGCCGGAATTGCGTAAAATCGCTTTAGATGCCGGCAAGGTGGTGGTCCTCAAAAGCTTTCCCCTTTGTCTGCCCGCCGAGCCGCCTGTTTACCTGGACAGTATTTTTCCCCAGACGGTGTTGCCGGATCTTTTCTGGCGGGAGTTTGGCCGTTGTGAATTTGGACAATGCATACACCGGGAAGCCGGCCGATGCCCCACCAATGAATGTTGGGGTCTGTGCAGTGCTTATATAAAAAAGTATGGAGACGAACGAGATCTGCTGCGGCCGATCAGGCCACCCAGGTTTTGATTCTCGATGAAGCAGGAAATTGGCTGAGAGCTATTGGATCGTGGTGGGCTGTTTGGGAGGGTGGTGGCTTAAGATTATGTAGACCTCTTAGGATGTTTCGATGTATAATTTATGATTAATAAAATAAAAAGGAGGGCAAAAACATGGCGGATGAACAACACGTGGAAGCGAACAGGGACAAAATTCAAAACTGGTTGATGGCCGAAGGATGGAATATCGCCGAGCAGACCCATCCGGATCTTGCTTGGTTGATCCGGGCCGAGGACGGTGGGGGAAGGCGTGTATTGATAGGCCAGAACAAGGCGAAGTCGGACCTGCTTCATCTGGAAGCCCGTGTGAACATCGGTGATGAACATCGGGGCAAATTCCAGAGTCTACCCGAAGACAAAAGGCGGGAAATCCTGTGGCGTCTCCGGTTTCGGCTTTTGATGATGAACGTGGATTTCGCAGGGGTGGCGGAGCCGATGGAAGCGGTGGTTCTTACGCAGAGGGTTTATCTGGACGGTCTCACAAAGGATACATTCATCCAGAGGTTTTTAACTATCCGAAACGCAATTATCGCCGTGATTTGGTCGATCATGCAGGAGCTGGAGGGCGTGGAGCCCCCCGCAGAGTCCGCCAAGCCCAAAACTCACTGAGAATGTTTAATAAAACGGCCGGGTTTCAAACGTCTATCTCGATTAATGCGGAGATGAGAGGGAGCTTTTTAAACCCCTGCCAGGTGTTCGTCTATGATAATGCCGGCCCACGAAATGGAATATACGACCCCGCAGGATCCTTTTTACGATTTTTGCCTGTGGGAATACAGGCCTGCGTCTCCCCCGGAAAATAAACTGAGGTCCTCCAACCTGCTGTTTCATTCATTTGAAACAGCAGGCCTCAGCGGGCAGATCCAGGATATCGTCCGGGTCATCCGCGATGGATTCGGTGTTCACAACACGGTATGGGGGATAAAGAATCTGGGAGATGAAATCCTTTGGGAGTTCTATTTTTACGATTACAGAAGGATGGAGAGAGAACGTTCCATCACGCGTCTGCTGGATTTGATACGACCGTTTGTAAAATGCGGTATCGAGGCGAATGAGAACCTGCATTATTTCATGTTCTCAATTGATATTACTCAGGATCTGGTTTCGGGCGAAGCGGAACTGGATGAGATCCACCTGTATATAGGAAATCCCGGCAGCACGGTTTCATCAGGAATATGCTATTCGCTGACAAAGGAGAAAACAAGGCTCGAAAATTTCTACTTTTTCTTTAATACAAAAAAAGAAAGAGATGAAATTATTTATAAAACGATTTGCTCCGCCCACGTTGACTATACCGTCATCGATATCCAGCAGATCCTTTGGCCCGAGATGAATACCTGTAAGGTGCTGGTGGTTGCAAACAAGCAGGAAAATGATGCGGTGTATTTCTCCAGGATCAATGTGGACCAGTTGATTTTCTTTATGAGGAAAATGAGATATCAAAGAGAACTTATAGCTTTTGTTGAGGAAAACCGATCGCGATTCGATCACCTGTTGTTCGACGCGGGCTTTGACTACAGGATGGAGGGAGAGGATCTGGTCATCCTGAAAAGCGGTTACTATGGAATTTTTTGAATCATGAGCTGCGCAAAGGAATCGCAGGCGGTGCGATGAGAATCGGTATCATCAATCTGCACAATTTATGTGAAAATAACACCTTTTTCCTGTCCAGGGCATGGCGATATTTTCAGCTCAACGGTCATACCGTCACCGATGGAAGAGGCAGCATCGATTTGGCCTTTATCGGGGGTTGTGCGGTCACGGACATGATGCGGCACCGTTGTGAAAATACGATCCTCAGTTTAATGCAACAACTGAGAGAGGTGCGTTTTGTCATTTTTGGATGCCTGGCCGCCTTCCCTGACAGTTTAAAATCCACGCTGGGCCGTGACGCCGAGCGGGCCTACATCATCCCCTACCGGGCAAGCCGCGAACTGGACGAAGTGATCCGGGCGCGAATTCCGTATGACAAGGTGACCGTGAATCGCCTCGAGGGCCACGTTCCCTATCAACCGTGCATGGGGCCGAATGATGCCTATGTTCTGATCTCTCAGGGCTGTGTCAACCATTGCAGTTACTGCAACATCAAAAAGGTCAAGGGACATGTCCTGAGCCGGCCGGAGGAGGTGATAGAGGATGAAGTGCGGGATCTGTATGGTCACGGCATAAGAACGGTGACGCTTCTGGCCGATGACTGCGGCTCTTACGGCCTGGACCAGAATTCGGACTTGGCAACATTGATGAACAGGCTCAGCCGGTCGACCCCAGATATGCGCTTCAAATTCTACACGGTTTTCCCTTCGCTTTTTCTGAGACAAGTCAAACAACTGGAATCTCTCTTTACGAAGGGCCGCATACCGTATGTCTGCCTTCCGGTCCAGTCCGCTGCCCCAAGGGTGCTCCTTCTGATGAACCGGCCTTATGATCCTGACGGCCTGGCCGATGCAGTTTGCAGGCTCAAGGCACTGGATCAGGATGTTTTTGTTTACTCGCATTTCATTTTCAACTTTCCGACTGAAACCTGGGAAGAATTCGAACAGAGTATTTCGTTCAGCAGACATTTTGATCACTGTGTATTTATAGGCTATGGAGAGAATAGCGGAACACCGGCGGCAGCACTGCTCCCGAAATGTGACGAACAAGCCAGGGAGGCCAAAGTTAAACGTCTGACAGAGGCTGTCAAATGTGGTGAGATTTCGGCATTTGTGGTGCCCAACCCATAAATTCGGCACTCAAACTTAACAAGTCAGGCAAAGGAGATGTGATTTTCTTGGAAGCTGTTCGTTTTTCCAGCCGGTCCAAAAATGCGGCCGGGCCTCAGAATGTTCGAAAAGGAAGGGTATTCCTCCTGAATTCGAGCAAACGATGCGAGCCCAGTGCTTATCTTTTCACCAAGGCTGTCAAGTTTTTCCTGGTGAACGGCTATGGATTGGCCGAACGTATCGAGGAGAGTGAGATCATTCTGGTGAATACCTGCTGTGTCACGGAGGATAAGATCGCTGTCTCAAGGGCGTCTCTGGAATTCGCTGTGGCCGAGGGAAAAGGAAAAACGATTGTGCTGTTCGGGTGCATGGCAGACCTGCCGGGTTACGGGTTGGAACCGGCGGGTTTCATTCCCATAGGCCCCAAGAGCCTGAACAACCTGGATAGGCATTTCCCCCATCACACGCCGGTAAATCAGATCTCGCCCAATCGTCTGCCTCCCGCCTTCTACGAACCGGGACAGGGTCTCAGCCATGGTGATTACTTCATCATGACGGCCCAGGGCTGCATCAACCGGTGCTCCTACTGTAACATCAAACGGGTCAAGGGGAATGTCCAAAGCGAACCGGTTGAAACAATCCTACGACAAATCCGGAAGGGTTTGTCTCTGGGAGTCGGGGAATTCGTACTGCTGGCCGATGACTGTGCGAGCTACGGCCGTGATATCGGCACAGACCTTACGCAGCTCATCGAAAGCCTGTTCGCTTTGTCAGGGGATTTTAACTTGAAGCTGGGGTATCTGTACCCGCAGTTTCTCATCGATCACTTTGAACGGCTCGAGGTGCTCTTCAGCACGGGGAGGATTCGGTACGTGAACATTCCGGTCCAGTCAGGGTCGCAGCAAATCCTTGAGCTTATGAACCGTCATTATCCAATCGACAGGGTCATGGCGGCGCTCCGGCGGCTGCGGGCCGCAGGCCCGGGCACCACCTTCTGTACGCATATCATGATCAATTTCCCTACCGAGTCCCAGGAGGATTTTTTGCGCTCCATCGCGGTTGCAGACGGGTTCGATGAAGTGCTCTTTTTGAATTATTCCGATAATCGGGGAACCGCCGCTTGTGGCGTTTTTCCGAAAGTGCCCGGCAACGAGACGCTCCGGCGTCTGGATATGGCCTCCGATTATGCGAATCACCTGAAAATAGGCCGCAGCGCCGTGATCAAAGATTTTAACTGCGACATTCCTTACAACCTGGTGAAAGCCGTGGAGAGGAACAACGGATGACGCTACCCCTTATCAAGGTTGTGCAGCTGACGGTGACGAACCGATGTCAGTGCAAATGCAAACACTGTGGGGTGTCAACCCTGAGAAAAGTCATAAAAGGTGAACTGACTCTGGAGCAGATCGATCTGCTCTTTCAAGACTTCAAGCTAGCTGGATGCCTGGTTGTCGATTTGTTCGGAGGTGAACCCACTCTGCGTCGCGACCTTTTCGAAATCATAAAACTAGGGAAAGCTTATGGGTTCTACGTCTCGTTGGAGACGAACGGGTATGTGATCGATGAAGCTTACATGAACGGCCTCGCAGCGGCAAGGCTTGACCAGATTTATTTGAGCCTCGATGATTACCGGGCAGAGATCCATGATGAAATACGAGGGAAAAAAGGGAGCTTTGATCGGGCGGTGCGCGCTTTGGAGCTTGGCGCAGACACCGACATCATCATGCATGTTTCGACGGTTCCCCAGAGCCCTCGTTTTTTTATCGACGGCGATATCAATCGATTCATGGAATTTGTTTTGAAGCACGGTGCAGAGGAAGTCCGTCTCCTTTTACCCCGGTTTGTGGGGGATTCCATTCACGAGGACAGCGGCCCCATGTGTGCCGGTGAAGAGCGAGAGCTCTTTTCCTATGTCTCCCCAACGTATTTCGATTATATCTACCTGCATACACCCGGGACGCCGCTTGGGGAAAAGAACCTCTGCACGGCGAAGCAGGTCTTCTGCCATGTCATGAGTAACGGCTGGGTAGCGCCCTGCCCGTATTTCCCGCTTGTCTTCGGTGAGGTGACGCGGGAGTCGATTATCGATATTTTTGAACGTATCCAGTCGCATCCCCTCGTGAGGTTGGGCGGTGATTACTGTCCGATGAGAAACGAGGAGTATATCAATTCCCACATACGTAAGCTTGGGCTGGATAAACCTTTTTTTCCCATAACGGTTGACAACCAGATCGACCTCGGCGCCCCTTGCAAGGCCGGTTGCCCGGGCTGTATCTACGCCGGTCGGGTCATACCAAGGCCGAAGAATGAAATTGTTCGTGAGATAGAAGATGTGGCTTCCGATTATACCCGCATAGAATTTTTCGGGGGAGACGCATTTTTGCGCAATGACTTGTTCGAAATCCTCGACTGCGTACCCTTGCAGAAAAAAATAATCCTGTGGGCGGCCTGCGGTGGGGTGCGGAAAAGTTCGGCCTTTATGGAACACCTGCGGTCTTATCCTGTTGAAGCCATCAAAATAAACCCCGCTTTGCCGTTAATGTCCGGAAAAACTCTTTCCGATCCTGCGGCCGGTCTTGAAGAAGCATTACGTGAAGTGGCTTTTCTCTGCTCCTTTGGTTT
>JAWOBE010000151.1:0-10184 GCA_046498185.1 Desulfatiglandaceae bacterium
TTTGCTAACCGCTAAGAGCTAATGGCTAATAGCTCGGGGCTCCGGCCGCGCCGGGGGCTTCGCTGCGGAAGCTTCATATTTCGTAGCTCTCCACGATCGAGACTCGCTATTTATTGTGGGAGCGGTTTTTAACCGCGATAAGTCAATGGGCACCGAAGTAGATTGACACGCAAGCTTTGGCTCTTACACCGAAGTCTCCCGCATGACGTCCCTTCTCCCCGATGAATCTCCCGCATCGAACCCCCCGTCCCAGCCTTTATTCGGCCTGATGTAAATCGTTGTCAGTGAAGCGAAGCGAAACGGTTGTCGTAATCGATCTCCCTTCGGCGTCGGCGTCGGTATCGGCGTCGGTATCGTCTGTTTCTCAGGTAGTGCTTTTGGATTCCGATTTGCTAACCGCTAAGAGCTAATGGCTAATAGCTCGGGGCTCCGGCAACGCCGGGGGCGATGATGCCCCGGCATTATCATGGCGGATCGGGACGCTAACACTTGCGCCGGCCGGGCGATGTGGAGTATGCTCAAAGCCGAATCGGGGCAGGCCGGGGAATTGGACTGGCTGCCCCGGTAATAATTAGGATAGGGAGACGATAAAATGAGTATAACAGTGCATACACTTTGTGAAAACACCGTTAGCGGTATCAATTTCGAAGCCGAATGGGGATGGAGTGCGCTTGTCACGATCGGAGAAACAAGAATTTTGCTTGATACCGGTGCCAGGTGCGCGGCTGTGCGTAACGCGGATACCCTTGGGGTTGACCTTGGGTCCATCGATCGTATTGTGTTGAGTCATGCGCACCGGGATCATACCGGTGGCCTTTTCGAGATATTGCGAAGAACCGGCACGGTGGATGTATTTGCGCACCCCGCGGTATGGGAACGGAAGTATAAGACCGACCCGCAGGGAAAAAATCCGGTGTATAACGGCGTTCCCTTTTCCCGATGGGACCTCGAAGGGCGCGCGCGGTTTTCTCTTCACAAGGACCCGGTCCGGCTGGCCGAAGGCCTTACTACCATCGGCGAAGTTCCTATGGTAACTGATTTCGAGATCCCGGAGCCTGTTTTTTATGTCCAGGAAGATGGACAGCTGCGCCACGATACGTTCCCGGACGATCTGGCACTTGCAGCTGAAACCGATAAGGGGCTGGTGATAGTGCTCGGCTGTGCTCACCGGGGTATGATAAATACAATACTTCATGCACGGGAAATAACAGGCCAAAAACGGGTACACGCCGTCCTCGGTGGAACTCATCTTTATCCGAAAAACAAAGAACAGGTGGCCCGGACAATCGAAGCCTTGAAGGAGCTGGGTGTGGAGAAAGTCGGCGTTTCACACTGCACCGGGCTTACGGCTTCGATGGAGGTGGCCAAGGCTTTTGGGGACCGGTTTTTCTTCAACAATGCCGGGAATGTCGTTACGTTTTAAACCGTCGAATTTTTCGGCGGAGCAAGCGGTGAGGAGTGAAAAGATAAGATGGCGTTTGTTCCAGTTGTCGATGAGGAGAAATGCAAAGGATGTGAGGAATGCGTGGATAATTGCACCGCAGGAGTTCTGGAAATGAGGCAGGGTGTAGCGTATGTGGCGAGACCTGAGGACTGCCAGGGCTGCGAGAACTGCGTGCAGGTATGTGATTACGATGCGATAAAAGTGATAAAGGATAATAGACAGGCTCTTTCACCTACGTTGGCTTCCCTTTTTAAAGATTTGCCCGAGTAAAAAGGCTTTAGCCCGGCCGCGGTTTTGGCCGGTGGACATACATCATGGCTTTTGTGTTCGACGAATACATGGATTTCATCCAGGACTATCGCCTTTTCGGCGAGGCTGTGAACAGGCCGTCGCCCGTCCACGTGCGCGTAAACAGGCTCAAAGCCCGGCCGGAGACCGTTGTAGAGTCGATGAGATCCCGAGGCATTAAGGCCGTCCCGGTTTCGGAACGTTTTCCTTGTTTTTTCATACTCGAAGGCGTTCCTCATCCCGGCAACCTTCCGGAATACCACCTCGGCTATATTCATCCCCAGGCCCTGACCAGCTGCCTTGCGGCCCTGGTTCTTGACCCCTCCCCAGGTTCGAGGGTGCTTGACATGTGTGCAGCCCCCGGAGGGAAGACCGCCCTTATCAGTGAGTTGATGCAAAACAAGGGGCTTGTCGTGGCGAATGAATTGGTGCCGGCGAGACAGAGCCCTCTGGGTCATACACTAACCAGGCTGGGGGTTATGAATGCCGTGGTTACAGGCTACCAGGCCCAGGAATTCCCCATGCGGAATCGCTTCGATTTCATCCTTGCGGATGTGCCTTGCTCCGGTGAGGGAGGTTTTAGGTCTGAGAAACAACACAAAAAACCAGTGTCAAAGCGCGGACGGGTAAATCTTCCCGAGCTCCAGAAGCGGATAATAATAAGGGGCTTCGACATGCTCGCGGAGCGTGGGGTGATGGTGTATTCCACTTGTACTTACAACCCCGATGAAAACGAGGCCGTAGTACAGTACCTGCTGGAGCAGCGGGATGCAGAACTTTTGCCCGTTCAAACGGGTTTCAATCAGGAACCAGGGCTTTCATCCTGGAAAACGGAGTGTTATGATTCAAAACTTACCGTCGCCGCCCGGTTCTATCCCCACCGCGTCGATTCGGTGGGATTCTTCATGGCCAGAATATGCCGGAAAAGCTGACTGGCGGTTGGTTCTGGGCTACCTGGAAGAGCGTTTTGGAATTCCATGCGGTGTTTTCGATAATTTCATGCTGCTCAAAACCTCCCGCAGCTGGCACCTTTTGAGCAAAAGCGCTCATGTCGAGCAGGCTGTAAGACTCAAAACGGTGCAGGCTGGACTCAAGGCTTTCGAGCGGGTGGGGAGTTTTATAAAACCGACCACGCGGTTTATACAAATCTTCGGTTCCCACGCGACGAAGAAGGTGGTGAAGATCGACAGACTTGAACTAAGAAGGCTTTTGAGCGGAGAAAGCATTCCCGGTGACCATGAATGGGGGCAGGGTTATGTGATTCTGGCCGTCGATGGTTACGGTGTTATAGGGTTGGGCCTGCTTGTCGGGGGCCAGGTAAGAAGTCAGCTCAGGGCAAGGGAACTCGCCGGCCTTGACTGGTAACGGAAAATGAAGGGAGTTGTTATGCTTTCGGAAAAATATCTGGAAAGATATGCGGATGTTTTGATGTGGGGCCTGAAAACCGCGAGGAGCGGACGGTTCAAAAAAGGGGATATCGTAGTCTTGCGGGGTGATCCGGCTGCAATGGCGCTCGCAGAAACCGTCTACGGCCGTATCCTGGATCTCGGCATGAACCCGGTGGTCCGGGTTGGCGGGACGCCTGGCATGGAAAGGATGTTTTATCAGAAGGCCGGCTCGAAGCAGCTGACTTTTATTCCTCCGGGAGAGGATGTTTTTAACAAAGCCGTCAATGGAAGCGTGTATTTCCACGCGCCCGAATCCCTGACGCACCTGGCCGGTGTAGACCCCGCCCGCATCGCGAAAGCCGCCGTGGCCAGAAAACCGCTCAGGGATATCATCATGCGAAGAGAGGATCAGGGGTTGTTCGGCTGGACGCTTTGTGCGGTGCCTACCGAGTGCCAGGCGCGGCATGCAGGGCTCACGCTCGATCAATACGAAAGGCAGGTGATTCGTGCATGCTATTTGGACTCCTCGGATCCGGTGGCCGACTGGAAAGATGTCTACCGACGGGCGGGTGCGATCAAACGGTGGTTGAACAAAATGGAAGTAAAGGCATATCATGTTGAGTCCGAAAATTCCGACCTGACCGTGACCCCTGGTGAGAAAAGGAAATGGATAGGCATTTCCGGCCACAATATCCCCAGTTTCGAGCTTTTTCTTTCACCGGACTGGCACGGTGTAAGCGGAGTGTATTATGCCGATCAGCCCTCTTTTCGAAGTGGGAATCTTGTAGAAGGCGTGAGGCTGGAGTTCAACAAGGGGGTGGTGGTTAAGCTTGAATCCGCGGCCGGAGAGAAATTCGCCAAGAGCCAGCTTTCGATGGACAAAGGTGCCAGTCGAGTCGGTGAGTTTTCGCTGACGGACACCCGCTTTTCCCGGATCGACAAATTTATGGCCAACACCCTCTATGATGAGAATTTTGGAGGCAGTTACGGCAATTGCCATATAGCCCTTGGGGCGTCTTATTCCGATACCTATGATGGAGATCCCTCGGAGCTGACTGCAGTGAAAAAAAAGTCTTTGGGGTTCAACGATTCCGCACTTCACTGGGATTTGGTGAATACCGAGGATAAAACCGTCACCGCGGTTTTAAAGGATGGATCACGCAAGATCATATATCAGAACGGAAAATTTTTTCGGTGAAGACCTTGATTGAAAAATATGCTTGAAAACAGCTTCATACATATCCCCGGGATAGGGGAGGCGACCGAGCGCAGGCTCTGGGGAAAAGGAATTTTCGACTGGCAGGGTTTTTTGCGGACCAGTCGTTCCCCGCTTTCCCCGGGAAAGGACGCAATCGCCAGGGAAATGCTGTTTAAATCCCTCGACCATAGAAAAGATGCCTCTTTTTTTGCGGAAACTTTTCCACAGCGTGAAATGTGGCGGCTTTTCGAAGCGTTCAAAGACAGGGTTGTCTACCTGGACATCGAGACAAGCGGCGGCGTCGGGGGCTGTGATGAAATCACAGTGATCGGACTTTATGACGGCAAAGAGGTGAAAAGTTTTGTGAACGGCATCGATTTGGACGCATTCGAACTCGAGATCGCCCGGTACGATATGGTGGTTACTTTCAACGGTGCTTGCTTCGACCTGCCTTACATAAGACGCGCGTTCCCGTCGATTTCCCTTCCGAAGGTGCATGTGGATCTCCGTTTCCTGCTGGGACGGCTGGGTTATCAAGGAGGGCTCAAAAAAATAGAACATGACTGCGGTATCGTCCGGGACCGGGATATCGAGGGCATGGGAGGCTTAGAGGCTGTATGGCTTTGGCGTGACTACCTCGACGGGGACACCTCGGCACTCGAAAGACTTATCAGCTATAACAGGGCGGATATCGTTAATCTAGAACCTTTGATAGAAAAAGGTTTCAATGAAATGAGGCGGAAGTTGCTACCTGTTGCCGCGTGGTAGAATGCGTCTAATAGCTTTCTGATTCCTCTATTTCAGCCACGATCCTCTCCGCCGGTTCCGACATGTCATCATCATAAGGGGCCGCAGTCCGGGGTGAAGCGATTACGCCCATTTTATGGAGGGCGTTTTTTACTATCGGCACAGGGGCCTTGCTGTACGCTTCCATGAGTGCCCGGATATGGCGGCCCATCTCCCAGATCTGGTGAAGGAAGTCGGGATAGTCGGTGTTCCCTCGGGTTCTTTGAAGAGATGTTTCGGTTATGGCGTGCCAAGGCCGGGGCGCTAGATTCGCCCCGATTGAAACTACGCCGCTCATGCTGGGGAAGTCCAGGAAATTACTCTCATTGTGGTCATAAATCCTGAAGCCCTGCCTTCGCCGACAGGCCTTTTGGTAATTCCTGGCTCGATCCATCGAACCCGAGAAGACCAACCCTGCGATGGAGTCGATCTGGGCGAGTTCCTTGAGGATCGCGGTACGGATATTACCCCGTTTAAGGGGATTGTTTGACCTCGATATGAATCCCGGGTCGTTGTGAAGGAGAAGCGGTCTTTGGGTACGGCGGGAGATCTCGTTGTAAAGTTCGGCGAGTCCTCGATTGCTATGGTAATAGAGCGGAGTGTCGATCCAGTAAAGAAGATGCCGGGGGGTGGTGGCGGCGTGTTCGAGAGTTTCGAGAAAAGTAAAAGTTTCCTGGATGTTGCCGGCTGTTATCCATATGAAAATCGGCGCTTTCCCCTCGGCCGCCCGAAGTGCTCGGACCATGATTTCTACTCTGGTTTCGCAATCCAGCGTGTGTCCTTCCCCGGCCGATGGACCCGCGGCGAGCATACCGTGAACATGGGGCGATACACGGCGGATCAACCGCTCGAGCCCTTCTGTGTCGAGCGCTCCGTCCTCGGTGAACGGGGTCACGAGATCAGCGACCAAGCCCCTGGGTGGTAAAGCTTTGTCCGCAGTGTTCATTGACTCTGAAATCCTCTCCTCCGAGTAGATCGTGGAGGTGAACGACGCCCTTCACCTTTTTCTGTGCATCGACGATAACCAGGAGGGTGATGGAATAAAGTTCCATAATTCCTATAGCTTCGGCGGTGCTCTGATCTTCGGTTATCGTTCTGGGAGACCGTGTCATTACTTCTTCCACCGGGAGTTCATGCACCCGGTCGTACTGGCTCAGGCAGCGCCTCAGGTCTCCATCGGTGATAATTCCTGTGAGCCTGGAATCTCCATCGACCACGATGGTGGCTCCCAGTGTCCTTTGGTTCATCGTTCGAAGCGCATCCCTGAGACGTGTGCCGATACGGACAGAGGGGACTCTGTCGCCTGTTCGCATGACTTCCCTGACTTTGCGGCGGAGCCTTTCTCCGAGGCTTCCACCCGGGTGAAAACGGCGGAAATCCTCCGGGTTGAAATGACGTCGATCGATCAGAGCCACCGCCAGCGCATCGCCCATGGCGAGTGCCGCGGTCGTGCTTGCAGTCGGTGCCAGCCCCATCGGGCAGGCCTCCCTTTCCACAGCCACGTCGATGACGACGTCGGCCGTTTCGGCGAGGGGGGAGTCCAGGCCGCCGGTGAGGGCGATGATTTTAGTCCCCATGCTTTTGATTATCGGGAGGATGGCGTTTATTTCGGCTGTGTGGCCGCTGTTGGATACGGCTACAACGACATCATCCCTGGTCACCATCCCCAGGTCTCCGTGAATCGCTTCTGCGGGATGGAGAAAGAGAGAGGGGGTTCCGGTGCTGTTTAATGTGGCGACTATTTTTCGGCCGATAAGTCCGGATTTTCCCATGCCTGTGAGGATGACCCTGCCTTTGGAGGAGAAAATCATCGAGACCGCACGCTCGAATTCTTCGCCTACTCTTTCTGCTAGGTCGAGAATAGCCTGCGCTTCTATTTTTAAAACTTCCCTGGCTTTTTCTACGCTCATTTCACTTCCGCCGCCGTTTTTCCGGGGAAATGGGCGGACATAAAATTTCCGCCGTTTGAAGGACTGAATATCACGTACCATCTTTTCGCTCAAGACTTTTTGAGTGCCTGAGGGCGCATCTTTGCCCGTTGCCATTTGCTGTGTGCATCTTTATAGTGAAAAAATATTGGAAATGACACTGTGAGAAAAAAACAGAGGTAGCTTCATGATTGAGTTTTTTGTTAAAGGCGGCCCGTTGATGTACCCGTTGCTGGCCTGTTCGTTGATATCTTTGACCGTGATTATTGAACGCACATTTTTCTGGATCAGGGAAGACATGCGCACGGACAGACGCCTGGTGGAAGAGGTGCTGGAGCTTTGCAGGAAGGGAGACTGGGAAGGCATCCGGATCAAGGTTTCCGGTTCGCTGGACCACGTGATACGAATCATGGTCAGCGGCATCCTGCATCGGGAATTTTCAATGACCAAAGCGATGGAATCAGCCGCCGCTGAAGAGATCAGCAGGATGAGACGCTACCTGGGAGTGCTCGATACGATGATCACCGTGGCGCCGCTTCTTGGAATTCTTGGCACTGTAATCGGTATCATAACTTCCTTCGAAATGCTGGGAAGCACTGGAATCGATCACCCGGAGGCCGTCACGGGGGGCATTGCCCAGGCTTTGATAACGACCGCAGCAGGCCTTGCAATCGCGATACTTTCTGTGTTGCCGTTTAATTATTTCAACAGCCGGGTGGAAAATGCCGCTAGCAATATAGAAATATACGCCACCAGCCTGGAAATCGTTTACGGAAAACTGTCGCAGCCCAATGATAAGGAAACGGGAGGGCGGTTATGAAAATTCCGCGCTGGCCCGTCAGGCGGGCGCGTATCGAAATGTTGCCTCTTATTGATATCGTGTTTCTTCTGCTGGTATTTTTCATCTATGCCATGCTTTCGATGGCGGTTCATAAAGGCCTGCCGGTGGTTCTGCCTTCTTCGAAGACGGCCGGGGTAGATAAACGGCTGCTGGTTTCGGTTACCGTGAAAGCCGACGGCCGCGTGTATGTGGATGAGACGCCGGTGGATCTGGAAGCTCTTTCGGAATATCTCCAGGGAGTCGCACGAGGAAGTGACGAAAAGGGGGCGTTGCTTTTCGCCGACAGGAATCTTACCTACCAGGAACTCTTCCATGTGCTGGATGAGATCAAAAGCGGCGGGTTTACGAATATTTCCCTGCAGGCGGAGGCTGACTGATTCCAGTGAAACGGTTATTGATGGCCGCGGTAGTCGCCGTTGCGATCCATGGGCTGCTGCTGGTGACGAAGCCGCCGTGGCGCGCGACATTACCGGGGATGCGGACAGATAAGCCCATTTCACTTGAATTGCAGTTCCTGTCGCCGACAGAGCCGGAGGAGGAAGCCTCTATACCAAACGATATTACGCCGGAGCCTTTGCCTGAACCCCCGGCGCAATTGGAGCCTGAGCCTCCAAGTGAACCTCCGAGCAAACCGGAACCTGTCCCCAAGCCGATACCTGAGAAGGAGTTTATTTCCAAGGTGGAACCTGAGCCGGATCCTGTTCCCAGACCCGAACCGGAGCAGGAATTCGTTTCCAAGCAAGAACCTGACCCTGAGCCGGATCCGGCAGAAAAACCGAAAAAGGTCCATCCTTTTGACAAGCCGGAAAAAGCGGAAAATACGGCTTCTGATCTTTTCCCTGAAGAGGTGGCGAAATCGCCTCGTAAGAGGGTCACCAAAACCGAAAAGACAAAACTTCCAGATTTTGATGGAACTAATGCTGAAAAAGTGGAGAAAACACGGGGCGTTTCTAGAGCGGAAGAGAAGCAACGGGTCTCGGCACCGTCGACGATTTCGGATCCCATTGCCCCGGCGATAATAGAAGCGAAGCCAAAATATCTGGAAAACGATCCTCCGAAATATCCACGCGTTGCCAGGCGGAGAGGGTATTCCGGCACCGTGGTGGTGGAAGTGCTTGTGAGCGCGAGCGGTCGCGCGGAAGAGGTTCAGTTGTTTTCTTCGAGCGGCCATGGCATTTTGGATAAGGCCGCTCTCTCCGCTGTTTCCGAATGGCGTTTCGACCCCGGAACGAAAAACGGAATACCTGTTTCGACGCGCGTCAAGGTCCCGGTCCGTTTCCGTCTTGAGTAGCTCCAAACGGAATTTCCATATGGAATGAAGGTAAAAGCACCTCTTGATTTTGAAGCCATGACTATCCATGGAATTGTATCAAATTCTCTACATGTATCATTTGCACCATCTGGTTTTCGGGCTGTTTGATAGATGCTTGTTCCAGCGAATCAAGCCAAAATACGCGTAGTTGATGTTTTGAAAGGGTTGTTAGGGCTTCCCGATTAATGGTCTGAATTTTGCTTGGAAAAAAGAAACGGATTATTTTTATTTTCAGTTTAAACAACCTAAAAGCAGGGAGGAGATTTCATGAAAAAAAATCTATGCTTCGCGGTTTGGGTGTTGATCCTGACTGTCGCGCTGACGCTGTCTGCCTCTTCGGTGTTCGCAGCTGGAAAGGTACTTAAGTGGAGGATGACTTCCACATGGCCGCCATCGATCAGTTTGATTGAAGCCGATTATGCCTTCGTGGAAGCTGCCAATCAAATTTGCAAAGGCAGACTGGAAATTAAATTCTTCACTGGCGGCTCTCTCATGCCTTCTTTCGAGGTGTTTGATGCAGTGAGCAGGGGTACGATAGAAGCCGCGGGCGACTGGCCTAATTACTGGGCTGGAAAAGACCCTGTTTTTGACACGCTGGGGTCCTATCCGATGGGGCTTACCCCGGTTGATTATTTAATCTGGTATCACAACGGCGGTGGCAGGGAAATTTATGAAGAGGCTTATGGAAAATTCGGCATGATGTATCTCATGACCGGTGTGACTCCGATGGAATGCGGGGTCCGCAGCAACAAGCCGATTAAATCTCTGGAAGACCTTAAAGGTATGAAAATCCGGATGTCCGGAAAAACACAGGGGAAGCTTCTTCAGGATCTAGGCGCGGCACAGGTGGCAATGGCGGGGCAGGAAATTTACCAGGCACTGGAAAAGGGAGTCATCGATGGAGCGGAATTCTGCAGCCCATCAGCGGACTGGGGCATGGGTTTCGGCGAGGTGACAAAATATTGGGCGGTGCCCGGTTGGCACCAGCCTGCATCGGTT
>JAWOBE010000065.1:0-6865 GCA_046498185.1 Desulfatiglandaceae bacterium
ACTTTCTTTTTAGCAGGTATTTGAATTGTTTTGTTCGGGGCCGGGGCCCAGGCCGTGACGACGTCATAGCCCTGGTCTTTCGCCGCCGATTCGCCCAGGCCGGTCCGGGCCACGCAGAAATCGAACACCTTGCATACCGTGCTACCCAACACACCTGGAAAGTGGTCTTCCCCGCCGCAGAGATTGACCGCGGCCACCCGGCCCTGTTTGTTGGCCGTGGAACCGAGAGGCACAAAACAAGGCTTGCCGGTCATCAGGTCGTTGCACTCGACGCAATCGCCCGCGGCATAGATGTTTGGGTCGCTGGTTTGCATGCGGTCATTGACCTTGATGGCCCGCGTGGGACCGATCTCTAGGTTGGCAGCCTCCGCCAACGCTACGTTCGGGCGCACGCCGATAGCCAAAATCACCATGTCCGCCGCAATCCGACCGGCGCTGGTCTGGACCGCCCTGACTGACTCCTCGCCTTCAATTGTCTCGAGCTTGGTATTGGTCAGCACGCGGACGCCGTGCGACTCCATATGTTGCTCCACCAGGCGAACGATGTCGGGGTCCAGAATACGCAGGATCTGAGGCATCATCTCCACGATAGTCACCCGGCAGCCCCGCTGCACGAGGGCCTCGGTAATCTCCACGCCAATCAAGCCGCCGCCGACAATGACCACGTCTCGCGCCTTATCTTGAGCCACTGCCGCCCGGATGCCCTCGGCATCATGCACACCCTGAAGGGTGAACACATTGCACAGATCCGTACCGGGTATGGGCGGAACAACTGGTTTGGCGCCGGTTGCCAGAACCAACTTGTCATAGTCCAGCCAGGCCTCGTGCTCGCGCAACAAGTCGCGCACCCGAACGCGTCGGCTCGCACGGTCGACCTCCATCGCCTCCGTTTCGTTGAGGACCTTGACATTCTTGACATGTTGGAAGAAGACCGAATCACGCACCGTGCCGACCGGCGTACACATCAGTTCCTTCTGGTCCTTAACCACGCCGGAGACGTAGTACGGCAGGCCACAGCCGGCGTAGGACAGAAGTTTGCCTTTCTCTACGATGATTACTTCCGCCTCCGGGCAGAGACGGATGACCTTGGAGGCAACCTTGGGACCGGCCGCTACACCACCGACAATCACGACACGCAATGGGTTATTCATTCGATCTTCTCCTCGACTTGTTCGCAGTTGACGTCTTACTAACGGCAAAGATATCACGATCTCGGCGCCACCCAGGTCAGCCTTAACGGCTCGAACGTCACCTCCGGCAGAGGCGGCAATCGCTCGCACCAGAGCCAACCCCAGCCCGGTCCCCGGACGCGATGAGTGACTGGCATGGCTCGTTCGTACGAACGGTTCAAACACCTTCTTGCGCATGTCCTCGGGAATGCCAATGCCGGAGTCGGCTACCGTCAGCATTTCCGGAAAACAGTTTACAAAATTAATTTTACCATCAGGCCTGGGCCACTGAAAAACCCCGCACTCTCATCTAAGAGAAACGGGATTTGCTGTTCGCCCATAACAACCCTCCCTGGTTGCCAACCGGTTACGGGTCAGAGACAGGAAAACGTAGCTGAAAAAAGAATACGATTATTTCCTGCTGAGATCAATCCCATAAAGAGAATTTTGAAGACAAAGAACTTGAAAGAAAAACAGGCTTGGGTTTTTCCATGCCCACCGAGATCCTCGGCCTCAACCGCAGTACATTGCGCGCCCGGATGCGAAATCTGGGCATCGTCAAGCCATAAATTGTTGAAATTGAAACGTAGAATCAAGCCCTGCGACGACTTCCAAAAATATAAAGCCAGGAACGATTTCGCCGAACAGACGTGGCGACTATCTCGCTTCCTTTATCCAGCAGGGGTGATTTTTAGAATAAGATTCCTCTATGAAAAAAATACATATTTCACCTTATTGATTCATCCATACCAAGCGGCTAGCGTGAACACTGAATGCGGAAGTGTGCGACGGACGGGAGTTTGGATCGATATCACAGAACCGGCAACGGCGGATAAATGGGCGTATCCCCATTGGATTATTGCCTTTGCCTGTCATGGAAAAAGAATAACTTAAGTAAGGAAGAAGGGGCAATTATAGGAATTTTGTCATTGCTATTGTTGCGTTGATCATTGCGGTCCTGGCACTTAAACGAACCGGAGGGACTAAAGAACTCAAAAAACCACAGCCGAGGTTCTGGCTAAAATGGAAAAAAAGATGCGAGAAGAAGCAACTAAAGTGGAGAAGGAAAAGATTCTAGATCAGGAAAAAGAGATGTTTCTGGGTCTTAGGTGGAATAATGCTCAGAAGGGTGGTTGCCACAAGGGGGTTTTGTGCGTTCTATTGTTTGCGGTGCTGGTGTTTGCGAGTCATCCTGAGCCCGCCTTTGCACAATCATCCTCTTGCCCCGGCATTCACATAGACATTCTGAATATAAAAAACAGCAGGGGAACCATAGCTTGCGCACTTTTCGACTCGCCGGATGGTTTCCCGCGCGAGTACCTGCGCCACGCAACCAGTATGATGGCAATAGAAATCCGGGATACGGAGGCACGTTGCGACTTTGTAGGCATCCCTGCGGAAACGTATGCGCTTGTCGTCATTCATGATGAAAACAGGAACGGCGAGCTTGACACCAACTGGCTGGGGCTCCCAACTGAAGGCTACGGTTTTTCAAGCGACGCCAAAGCAACGCTCAGTTCGCCCTCGTTCTCTGACGCCAGTTTGCGGTACGACGGGGAGAGCCTCGATCTGACGATCAGCCTGCATTACTGAGTGTCAATTATGGTTATGCATCGTATCATTAGGAGACAAAAGCTGTGGGCACAAGGAAAATATCATTTATCGAGGCGGGCACACCCGGTCTGCATATCTTCAGCCAATTTCCCATACCGCGACTTGGCTTTGTTGGTCTAGGTGCTGCAGTCCGTACAGGCGCGCAGCTTAGCGCCCGTTTTGTCGTTTGGCAGCGGACAATAAGGGGCGTGCTTCTAACATTGGATGATGCGGCTCAAGTATCAAAAGCCATACTTTCGAAGCATGATTCTCCAAACCCCCGTTCACTTTTTCTCAACAGACGCAAAAATTGCCGCGAATCGTGACCATCTCGATTTTATCGAGGAGGAGGCATGGTAAAATCCAAGGCAATTGTGAAGGTCGGCCAGATCCTCGCCATGTCCACCTCTTTCCAATGGGACCTGAAATGGCCGATGCAGATGTAAAAATTCCTATTATCCGTAATGAAATCTCAACCTACAAAATAATGATTTTTATTATTAACTCTTGGGATACACCAGAGTGAGCCTTAGCAAAGGCAGGAGCTTTTAAGAGTATGGATTTTAAAGCCATTGATTCGGTTAATGCAGATAACACAATTTAACAATGGCACATTGATAAGGACATATTAAAATCCTACAACGAAATAAGCAGCGAGAAAAATTTAACTACAAAGGAAATTATAAATATGAGTGATGCTATTAAAAAGGAGAAAATAATTATAAGATCAAAGGATATCGGATTAGATCTGAAGGTAGCTCATCCGCCAAGTAGAAAGGCGATGATGGAATGATGCATAACGATCGCTCTTTCAGCGGAGCGGAAAAAACCGCGCCCGCTGAAGAGCCCATTCGGCGGAATGCGAGGTAGTATATTCGAAAATTTCCAAGAACCGTGATATAATGCTTTACATTAAAAATCACCTGAGCATTGGAGTGAAAAATATGAAACAATTTAAAATAGTTGTAGAAAAACATCCCGACACATACGTTGCCTATCCACTTGGTTTGAAAGGTGTGGTCGTAGGCCAAGGCGATTCCTATGAAACCGCCTTGGAGGATGTGAAATCAGCCATCAAATTCCATATCGAAACTTTCGGCCTTGACCAAATCGATTCCGATCCAACTATTCTTGAAGCATTCATAGCCGAGACTCGGGTGGCCGTTTAATGACGAAATTTCCGACAAATGCTCCTCTTCGGAAGGTTATCAGCACTCTGGAGCAACTTGGTTTTCATTTGGTTCGTGAAGGGAATCACATCGCAATGCTGAGGGAAAATCCTGATGGCACACGCACACCGCTCACGATCCCGAATCATTCAGTCCTGAAAAAGTAGACTTTACGAACAATTCTTACTTGTCGCAGACTATAATTCTTCATCAACTTTTGACGACTAATTGATGCCGAGCGCGAACATGGTCCGGCTTTTTGTTGGCGGGTGTAGCGAACGCCAGGCAAAAATGCGATCTGGGTATCCAAAATTTTCAAGGATGGGTACGAGCGAAGTTTCAAGTTCGGAAATGAGGGATCTTGTCTTCGCTACGCTCAGGCTCCCCATACTCCATGCGGGTCCCCGGTTTGTTCAAGGTGAAGGAAAGTGGGGCCCACTGCAAAGCAGTGGGGACTGAGCAACCGAAGCGGTGCGAAGAAAAGATAACATAAAATACTTTTTGCACATTTGATAAAAGGTGTTCCCCTATCGCTCCGCACCAGCAAGTGAGAAATATGTTAGATGCAATGCTTAAGGCAGGGAAGAGGTTAGAGACTCAATGGAAGGTAGTTTCGACGTATTCAGACATATCATCCATTACTCCTTTCATCTGTTGGTACCATTTTTATTCGCAAAACTATTTTGGAAGAAAAATTGGTGGAAAGCAGCATTGATTATGCTGGCAACAATGCTCATGGATTTGGACCATCTTTTGGCCGATCCAATTTTTGATCCCCGTCGTTGCAGCATAGGTTTTCATCCTCTACACACTACATGGGCGGGGATATTTTATTCCGGCCTTCTGGCACTTCCTTCATGGAAGTGGCGTGCAGTATCCGTCGGATGCTTGTGGCATTTATGCACCGATTTCATTGATTGTTTACTTGGCGGATTATGGACCTGACTATTCCGTCACTGAACGACCACCGGCTTATAGCCGGTGGGCTCGTTAATCGGTTGAAATCGACTGAAGGAATAAACGCTTTGCTTCGCAAAACTTATTTTTAAAAATAGGCTCATCAAGGGGTCCACTTTCAGGTTCCTGGCGGAAGAGAAACCAAGAAAGTTTGACGAGGGGTCATCACAACAAAAATTTGGCAGGACAGGGGAGACTGTCGGGTGTTGGCTTGCGCGACACGGCTGGCATGGGAAAAGCGCTTTAGTCCGGCTCCAGGAACTCTGGCAGCAATGCTCAAAATCAGCCTACTGCAGCACACCGCAAACGAACGAGCAGATTCAAGACATCGTGAATTGGGAGGAAACCCGGTGACAATGACAAAATCACGTTGTCAGGGAAGCCTTTTGGGGCTGGCCGTGGGGGATGCTCTCGGAACAACGGTGGAGTTCAAAGCTCCAGGTACGTTCCCTCCGCTCACGGATATTGTCGGGGGCGGCCCTTTCAACCTCGAAAGAGGGCAGTGGACCGATGATACATCCATGGCGCTCTGCCTTGCAGAAAGCCTTGTGTCATGCAATGGCTTCGACCCCACGGATCAGATGGTGCGATATACACGATGGCGCAAGGAGGGCTACCTCAGCAGTAACGGCAGGTGCTTTGATATCGGGAACACGGTTTCGCAGGCACTGGGGAAATTTGCCCGGAGAGGGCACCCTTATGTCCAGAAATCGATGAGATTGCCTGTGGATCTTTCAAGCGCAAAGAGCCTCCTGCAATTATTGGCAGCGGCTATGTGGTAAAATCTCTCGAAGCTGCTCTCTGGGCCTTTTCTCGGGCCTCGACGTTTAAAGAGGGTTGTCTGCTTGCAGTAAATCTGGGAGACGATGCCGACACAACCGGAGCGGTTTACGTGCAACTTGCGGGCGCATTTTATGGTGCCGCAGGCATCCCGGAAGAATGGAGGGAATGCATTGCCCATCCCGAGATGATTGAACGATTGGCAGATGCCCTGTTTGAAAAGAGAATGAAATGAGCGACTGCAGCACAGGGTAGCAGCACCGGTGAGCAAAATGGTGGCCCATCGGTTGCTGATCCGCAGCCCCGTTGTAAGAAATAAGATCTACTGCTCTCTCATAATTATTGACATATGTAACCCTTTAGGTTACGACACCTCTGATGATTATCACTAGCGAGGTACAAACATGAATAAAATAAAACGTAAACCAATACATCCAGGGAAGATAATCCAAGAACATTATCTGAAACCATTGTCAATAACTGTGACAGAAATGGCTTCCACGCTCGGAGTGTCCAGAAAAACACTATCAAAAATTATAAATGAAAGAGGGGCTATAACTCCGGATATGGCTCTTCGTCTTGGCAGAGCTTTCGATACGTCGCCACAGTTATGGATAAATTTGCAAAAAAATTATGATCTATGGATAGCTAAAAATAAATCAAAAGAATGGAAAAATGTCCAACCACTATATTTTGATAAAATGCATGTAAATATTCAAGACTCAGCGAACAACCCAAATAACCAGACCGGGCTATAAAACGCCCGACTGGTTATCGGTGCGCATTCAATGATTGCATCGGAAAACGCGCAAATCCAGACCCTTTTGAAATTCCATAATTGATGCGGTCGTAAAAAGTGAAAACAACGATGTCCCTCGGGGTCGCTGTCGGCGTCGGTATCGGAAGTTGATCGGCGGCCTTTTCGACCCCGATACCGATCCCGACGCCGATAAGGCAGGGATGCTACTTTTTACGAACTCATCATAATTCGGTAAGGAGGCAATTTAAGAGTCCCTTGACCTCTCGCACTGTGTTGACCAAACATTGTCAAAACTGATCAAAGGTTTTCTTTTTCAACTGGAAGCCCATGGCCACACCGGCATCCGGTGAGAAGGGAAAGAAATTGGTGCAGAAACCAAGGGAAATCGTCGTTTTACTGCAAAACGGTGACCTCGAGACGGGGGAGTTCCAGGGAGA
>JAWOBE010000203.1:0-4714 GCA_046498185.1 Desulfatiglandaceae bacterium
CATTGACATCCTGGTAAAGGACTCGGAGGAGTTGCCGGACGAGTTCAGGCACGTGCTCGAATGGCGGATCATGCGGAGCCTCCCTGAGAAGTACTGGGACCGCGTGCAGTTCCATTACGATTCGTTCCACGGGCCTTTCACCGACAACTTGCCCGTGTTCGACCTCACCATCGAGCGCGTGAACGAGGACAACCAGGTGTTCCGCATGGAGGCCGACACGGATGATGCGGACGTGGAGAAGGAAAAGGCAAGCGAAGAAGAGCCGCCTTTGATCGCCTGGGTCCAAGGGCAGGAGCAGGAGCAGGAGGAGCTGGACAAGCAGGAGCCGCGCGCTGCATCGCGTGAGCTTAAAGCTCAATGCCAGGCCGGCGAAAAAGACCAGGCCCATCAAGATTACCAGCAATGCAGAAGTTTTGCGTTGTGTTCTCATTTTATTCTCCTCCTCTTTCTTGGTTAGGGGTTCATAAACATAAAAATACAAACCTTTAGCTTTCCTGCTCCCGTCCCATAAAAATCCGGCTTCCACTTGTGTGAATTGTGTGAATGCATCTTTCTAGACTCTGAAAATAACCTCCAGTGTATCCGCTCACAATAGGGGGAAGCCTGTATTCGCCACGGAGTCCATATGTATTCGAGTATCCCGACTTCGGCATCAGGTCCATCAGGCTCCCCTCCAGCCGTGCCGGGAATGGTGCCCTACTCCAAATTGCAGGCCAAAATACTCCTTATACCTGATTTACCTGCAGCGACGCTGGGGTAGAATATGGTGCAAACTATAGATCCCGCGATTCGCGGCGGGAATCCATTCTTGGAAAGAAATCCCAGAGAGGAGAACCAGACATGGAACAAATCGAAAGTACACTTTTTTCCAGACTGAGCAGCAAGGGACTCGGTCCGGAACAGATTGCAGGACTGATACGGGATGTCGGCAACGCGATCGAAGATAACGAAAATATCAGCGCACCCATGGTAAACAGGAAACTGGCCTACCTCGGATGGGAGGAGGAAATGATAGATGAATGCACCTTTCAGCTGATCCTGCCGATCCTCGAACAGAATGGGAAAAAGCCGGAACTTTTTCCACAGGCTGGAAGGCACCCTGAAAGCAAGGAGATATAGCAATGATGAAAAAGATTCTGTGGCCCACCGACCTGTCTGGAAACGCGCAGAGGGCTCTACCGCTGGTGGCTTCCCTGAGCGAGCAGTTTCAGTCGGAGATACACGTGCTGTATGTTATCGAGGAGATCGCTGTTCATGAACCCTGGTACGGGGAATTCGATCCCTCACACATCCAGAAAATCCAGGAATGGGAAAGGACAAAGGCCGAGGAACGCCTGGACTGGGTGTGCAAAGAATACCTGAACAGCTGCCCTCTCTTCGTCAGGCATGTGGCCGTGGGGAACCCGGCCGAGAAAATCCTGGAGTTCATAGAGAAGGAAGGAATCGACATGGTGGTGATGGCCGGGCGCGGGCGCAAAAACAGGTTCGCATTCGGCAGCGTCACAGAAAAGGTGATGAAAAACGCTGCTGTGCCTGTCACGGTCGTCCCGGTGGACGATCGGACGTAATCTGAGAGATGGGCGAAAGAGATTGAATTCAAATTAGTTTTTGTTTCGGGAAAGGAGACCTTATGAAGACCGTAGCATGGATGGAAGATCTGGACAAAGCGTCGGGCGAGGCCCGGAATCAGGACAAGCCTCTATTTCTTGACTTTTTCAACCCCGGGTGAATCGGGTGCCAGCAGATGGATGCGGTTACGTATCCCACGCAGGATGTTATCGAACACATCGAAAAATATAGTATCCCGGTCCGCATACCGTTTGACGCCCCTCTTGCTCGGGAATTCGTCGTCAAGTGGACCCCGAACCTGCTTTTCGTAGACGCGGAAAGAGCGTTGCATCACAGAATCATAGGCTTCCTGCCTCCTGAAGAGCTGAACCCTGCGATCTTGCTGGGAGTCGGGAAGATTTTCCTCGATCATGGGGATTTCGACCGAGCACTCGGAACATTGAACGAAGTGCTCGAAAAACACCCGGGGAGTCATGCCGCTCCTGAAGCCGTTTACTTCAGGGGTGTCTCACAGTACAAACAGACCCACAGCGGCGAGCCGCTAAAAAAGGCGTACGAAAAGCTCAAAGCGGCATACCCGGAAAGCGAGTGGGCGAAAAGGGCTGCTCCCTATCGCCTTCTGTAGTCGGCACAGCCTGGAACGGCGGGTCGGGGGATCCCAGCGGGAGGTGGCCCGCCGGACCGGAAAGTAACCCCGTCCGCCTCGCCGGTGCGCAGAGTGATTTGCACCCGGCTACCCGAGGTTTTTCGCCACAAAATCCCAGTTCACGAGGTGGTCCAGCTCGAACCCTTCTCCGTTGTCGCAGATAAGGAGAACGATGGCATTCTTTTTGTTGGCAAGCGAGAGCGAAACCTCCATCGCGTTGCTGTGCCTCGAAATATTGTTAAGTGCCTCCTGGGAAATCCGGTAAATAACTTTGTTTAATGGCTCCGGTATTGCCTCCTCCGCGGCGGTCATTTGTTGATCGAACCGGACATAGGGCCGCACATCCATAAAGTGCCTCACCAGGTTCCTGAGGGCGGGGCGGACCGAAGCTCTGGTTTCGGCGGCAAAGACAGGCTTGACACCGCTGGCAACCTTGCCTATGCTTCGTGGAAATCTATAGCGCACGTTTACAAGTACCGCTCCGCAGTTAGACTTCTATCATGTGCGATCGTCGAAGCGGACCCGGCTTCCTCCTCGTCGTTCTATCCATTTCGGACGGGTCTGGTACCGATAAACGAGTTGTATCGCCTTTCTATAGATGTTTGCCCTGGCAGTTCGAAAGTGCGCGTTGCCCTGGAACACGATTTGAGAGTCAAACCGCAAAAAGGAGGAAGTATCATGAAAAAGTGGACAGGTAGTGCATTGCTGGCTTTGGTCATTTGTGTCGGGTTGTCCCCCGCTGTTTCGGCGGAAATGATTCGCATCGGAGAGCATCAGATCGTGGCTCACCCGGCTCTCGACAATGACTCGAAAGGCTTTAAAGCCGCACTCGAAGAAGAAGGATTCATTGAGGGACAAAACATAACGATCGACAGGCAAAACGCCCAGGGAGAACAACCTAATTGCTTCATAATAGCTCAAAAATTCGTCGATGACAGGGTGGACCTCGTTCACGCCATAAGCACCCCGAATGCCCAGGCATCGGTGAAAGTGAGCGAATCGATACCGATCGTGTTCTCTTCGGTAACTGACCCTGTTTCCACCGGAATCATACCGCGCATGGGAGAAACCGGCACAAATGTGACAGGCGTGAGCGACAGATGGCCCATAAACCTACAGTGTCGAATGTACAAGGATCTGGTTCCGGAGGCCAGCCGGTGGGGAACGATTTACAATCCCGGTGACGTAAATGTAGCCTGTCACATCAAGGAAATGAAGGAAACCGTCGAAGCGATGGGTGATAAATTTGTAGAAGCGCATGTTTCCACTACCGCGGAAGTCATGCAGGCGGCCCAGAGCCTCGTGGGAAGAGTTGACGCAATCCACATCACCTCGGATAATACCTGCGTATCGGCTTTCGAATCCATCGTCAAAATTTGCAACGCCAATGACATAGCCCTCTTTGCGGGAGACAGGGACAGCGTGCCCCGCGGAGCCCTGGCGGCATACGGGCCTGATTATTTCCTGATCGGCTACACTGCCGGGAAACAGGCCGCACGTATCCTTCGTGGCGAGGACCCCGGAAAAATACCGGCTGGCCTGGCTTCCGACTACAGCCTTTGGGTTAGTTTTAAGCATGCAGACGCTCAGGGTGTAGTTCTGCCGGAGACCCTGGTCCGAAAAGCCTCAGATAAGCTATGGGATAAAGACGGAAATGTTGTGAAAGGAAAATAACGGCGACGTGATTCAAAGTAGCACATGAGGCTGGACACCGCGGCTTCCGCCGATGCCGCGGCCCCGAGGAAATTGATATGCTTTTGACTACATTCTTGCGCACGATACCGGTGTCATTCGAACAAGGTTTGGCTTATGCCCTGGTAGCACTCGGCATCGTGATCAGCTTCCGGATATTGAGCTTCCCGGATTTGACGGTCGACGGCAGCTTTCCATTGGGCGCCGCGGTGGTGGCCCGCCTTATCACCGAAGGGGTCCCCCCACTATGGTCCGTCGTGGCCGCCGTCGCCGCAGGCTTTATCGCCGGTTGCGGTACAGGTTATCTTAATACTAAGCTCAAGATCAACAGCCTGCTCTCAGGCATTCTGATGATGACCATCCTGTATTCGGTGAATCTCAGGATAATGGGGCGATCCAACATCCAGCTTCTGACGGTGGACACTCTTCTGACTCCGGCAAGGCATAGGACTTAAAAGGTCTTGAACTCTATGTTTTGTATTTTCAGGCAGTTAAAATATGTAATAATATCAATAAGTTGAGCATGAAAAAAAATAGCAGGAACCCCTGGTATTTAATTAAGCATATACGCAGATACTTTGTATAACTGTATCAGGTTTTGATACAACAGTGTATCACGTTTTATTATTTAACTTGATACAGTTATATGTGATATAGTCTTTACAGTCCTATTATCTGTTAGTTTTTCCTATACCTTTTTGTAGTTTTACTAACGCCCTTTTTTTATGGCTGTATACTACTAACGTTTTGCACCCGGCTGTTTTAGCCTTTCACTTTTACCCTAGCGCTTTTACCCTGGATAATGAA
>JAWOBE010000230.1:0-3381 GCA_046498185.1 Desulfatiglandaceae bacterium
CTGCCGATGGCCCACATCGCCGAGCGGGCGGTCAGCCACTACCAGAGCATGATCCTCGGCTACAGCGTCTACTGCTGTCCCGACCCCAACCTGCTGACGATGTACCTCAAGGAGGTGCGTCCGCAGTTGGCCTTCGGCGTGCCGCGGGTGTGGGAAAAGATCTACAACGGTGTCAACGCCGCCCTCGCCGCCGACCCCGACCGCAAGGCCCAGTTCGACGACGGCGTCAACGCCGCCATCGAGATCCGCCGGTCGAACCTCGATGGTGACTTCACCGAGGAGCAGCAGGCCACCCTCGACTTCCTCGACAGCGTTGCGTTCGCCAACGTACGCGCCCTGGTCGGGCTCGACGCCGTCGATAGTACCACAACCCCATCATAGTCACCCAGCAGCCAATCTCCGGGCTCTATGTGCATATTACCCACCGTAACCGGAACGCCGATCTCTCCGAATCCTTTGGGCTCTCCCGCATTGGGCATGATAAGTCTGCTGAAGGCCGGAAATTTCATCTCTATAATTTCCGGACTGTCTCTGAGGGCGCCGTCAATGACCACCCCGGCCAGACCCTTTTGCACGGCCGAATGGGTGGCCAGTTCTCCCCAAATGGCAGGACCCGCCCCGCCGGCGTCAATGACGATAACATCACCGGGTTCGGCCACATCAATGGCCTGGACCGGTTTGGACCAATCTCCCGGATACGTTCTTACGGTAACCGCACGACCCACCATTCGGATGCCGGGGAAAAGCGGCCGAATTCCTTGCAAAACTCCGCCCCGGTGCAAGGCATCGGAAAGATTCGCCGACGATACCAGCTCCAGCATTTCCTTTATTTGCTCCTCCCCCTTTCTCTTAAAAAGGGTAGTACTGATGCTCTCACCGGTATCCATTCCCCGGCGGATATCCCGGGTTGCCTGTTCAGGGTCCATGGCCTTGGTGATGGCACCACCCACAATGACGATAGAAGCGCCGGCCTCCACTGCTTTGGCGGCGGTTTCGGAATTGATGCCCCCGGCCACTCCCACCGGAATGGTCAATGCCTGGCTGACCTGGCGTAAAATTTCGAAAGGATCTTTTCCTTCCATTTGTTCGTCAATGGCGCAATGGACCGTTACAATGTCCGCGCCTAACGCTTCAACGAATTTGGCTCTTGATACCACATCTTTAACCGCTATCATGTCGACGACTATTTTGGCGCCATAGTTCTTGCCCGCCTGGATACACTCCCGAATGGTCGCATCGCTGGATGCGCCAAGCACATCCACTATATTGGCACCGGCTTTGGCTGCAGTTTCAACCTCGGTTCGTCCGGCATCCATGATCTTCATATCCGCCACAATGGTTTTGTCAGGGAAAAGTCTTCGCAACTCCCGTACGGCGTGGAGACCTTCGCTCTTAATGAGCGGTGTTCCTGCCTCAAGCCAGTCAACCCCGCCGGCAATACCTGCCTGGGCGTTTTTCAGCGCCCGATTCAAATCTACAAAATCTAATGCCAACTGCAAGATTGGTTTCATGCTTCCTCCTTTACTCTATAACCGTGTGTCGTGATGAAACGCTACCGACATCTTTCTTTCTTTTCTGATAAATTTCCAGCACAATCGCCTCTAAGAAAACAAAGGCAGATTGTTCAAAAAGGGAGCCGGCCATTTGCAATGATTGGGGCTCACCTTCACGGCAAAGCTTTGTGGTCCCGGGAATAAAAATGCTTTCATCAACAGCCGAGGCGATTCTAGATTCCGTATTTCCCAAAATTCCGTAGGTTTTGGCGCGGTATTTTTTAGCACTCTTTACCGATTCTAACGTCGACGGCGTCTCTCCTGATCCACTCAGGACAATGAGCAAATCATCACCAGTAATGGCCGGAGTAATGGTTTCCCCACAAAAATACACAGTAAATCCCAAATGCATCAGGCGCATACAAAAGCAGCGAAGAATAAAACCGGCTCTTCCTTGAGCGGAAAAAAAAATGCATCGGGCATCCAATATTCTCCGGATAAAATCTTGTGCGGCCGTGTCACTCAGGCTTTGCACCAAGGACCTATTCTCATCCAGGACAGCCGTAACCATTTCCCGGATGGTAAGTTTTTTATCATTTTTATAACTTGTCGACATCAGATGATGGTTAAGGGCAACTCCCTGAACTATAAAAGCATAAAGTTAACATATTGATAAAACTTACGGTTGAAGTTTCAGAGTATGGCGAAATGGTTTCAGTGTGTCAAGAAAATATTAAATACTTGTTCATATCCCGAGCGACGCGCCGCTTTGCCTGAAAGGAGGTGCTCACCCATGGCAGGCAATTTAAACAAAATTATAGAACATTACAGGAAAAACTTTCGGGAGAACAGTCTCCGGTCCTATCCGTAATAAGCCGGAAAAATTGTTTTTGGGATGACAGACCTTGACTTGGCATGGCTTGTTGATTATACATTTTTGACAGAATCATATAATCATTGACAAGTGGAGGAAACATTGATGGATTTTAAATATCATCTGGAAAACGCCTGGAAAATGACACTGCAGTATATTGCACCGCTCATATTCATAACGCTTGCCATGATAGCCATAAGCGTGGTTACACTGGGTATCCTGGCACCGGTAACAATGGCCGGCTATATGCATTCCATTCTGCTGTTGGTAAGAGAGAGACGCGAGCCCAAAGTTAAAGATATTTTTTCACAAATGCGACTTTTTTTGCCTCTGTTATGCTTTTCTATCGTTGTCTTCATTATAACCATGATCGGACTGATGCTTCTTTTCCTGCCCGGAGTACTGTTTTTGCTTGCGGTCTCATTCGCCTGCATCTACATGCTGCCGCTGATGACAGACAGAAATCTGGGCCTTATTGAAGCTGTCAAGCAAAGTTATTCAATAGTTACAAAAAAAGAGACCGTTGTGGACCACATCGTAGTTTTTATCCTGTTTATAGGAATATCTGCGATTGGAAGCTCCTTATTCATAGCTTCTCTTTTTACCCAGCCTCTGGCAACGATTTTTCTGCTGTCAATCTATGAAACGCTCGGAAAGGCAAAGCCACAGACACCGTCCGGACCGCCTCCTGCTCAATCGCCTGTGACCGGAGAATAAATAAAATTCCCGGAGGCCGAAAGATGCCTTTTATGCATGGACACGAGTTAGAAATCCAGGCGGAAATATGGACCTGAACAAAAACAAAATTTCCGAAAATGTTAAAAATATTCACCTTATCGCTGTCTGCGGGACGGGAATGGGTGCCCTTGCCAGTATGCTAAAGGATTCAGGCTATAGCATAACAGGACCGGATCATAAAGTGTATCCCCCCATGAGCGAGTTTCTCTCGAACAAAGGCATTCAAATTGCCGAGGGGTTTAATGAAAAGAATGTTTTATACGGTCCGGATTTGGT
>JAWOBE010000187.1:0-9510 GCA_046498185.1 Desulfatiglandaceae bacterium
GCCAGGTACTACATCGAGAACCAGGACGGCATGTTCCTGGTCTGGGGGTCGGCGGTGATCGATGACAGGATGCAGTACGTGAAGATCGGTCAGAAGGTAAGGGTGACTTTCGAACGCCATACCAAAAACAAGAAGAACCAGCAGGTGAACCTGTTCAAGGTGGAGGTGGCGAAGGGGGTTCCTTACAGCGAGGGAGTTGAATCTGGTTCAGTTGCTGCAAAAGAGGAAAAGGCACCGAAAGGTGCCCCCACTTCTTCTTCTCTGGGTTCTGGGTCTGGATCTCCGATTCCAGGGAATGAGGCGGCATTGGAAAGGCTAAGAGGAGCCGGAGCCCATTAATGGTGCTGAGGCCCCCGGTTCCGGACTGTTGCAGGGATATGAACCCAGCACCTTGAAACCGGGAAATCCAGCCAGAAAATCGGCGAGATGAGGCTCTTCCAAGTGCCCTTCCACATCGAACACATAAAAGCGCTTGCCGGGCGCCTCTCCTGCGGGACGCTCATAGATGTTCAAAATCCTTACATCGTGCGTTTTAAACCGCATCGACATCTCGTCAAAACCTTCATCCGTCAAACTGGCGGCAAAGGTGGTTTTATCCCGGCCCGTCGGTGGCGGAACCTTTCTGCCCAGCATCCAGAAGCGGGTGACATTATGGGGGCCTTTTTCGATATCCGAAGCAAGAATTTCAAGTGCATATAATTCCGCCGCCATTTGCGTCCCGAGGGCGGCTGTCTCCAATGAAGCCCTTTCACTGACCAACTTCGCTGCGGCACTCGTGGAAACCGCGGTTTCCAGTACCGCATCAGGCAAGAACCTGCGAAGCCACGAACCGGCCTCCTCCAGCGCCACCGGGTGAGATACCACGGTCTTGACATGGTCGAACAACGCCCCATTTTTTCCCAATAGGCTGTAGGAGATAAACTTGTTATTCTCTCCTACGATGACGACTTTCTCGAGTTTCAAAATTTCATCCATATAAACCCCTACGACGCCCACTATCGAAGTCGCCACAGGTACGCATGCGCATGACACTGCATTGGTTCTGTAAGCCGCGAATAATTCTTCCCGGTCCATGGGCGTCAATTGCCGCTTCCGACAGAAGAATTCCGCGGCCGCCTCATGTGTAAAAGATCCTGCTGGGCCCAAATAAGCGATTTCTCCGTCACACATATGAACCATACGTTTTTCCCTTCCCCGAAAAAAAAACATCCACGCCGGCGCTTTTTCCGACTCCGCCGGGACGAAAAACCTTTTTTAATTTATAATGCAAAACCAATGAACGGTCCATTCGAGTTTCGACGGCCTCCACTTCAATGCAACAAAGATGTTGACGTGAGGCGCCATCCTTAGGTACGAAGATAATTCCGCACAGAACATTTCCAACCATATAAGCGAAGGGGATCTCTTTATTGTGGATATCAGCACAATTTTTTAAACCACGTACAAAAAGAAAAGGAGGTACTTAGCATGATTCAACTACAGAAAAAATTTGCGGTCATCATTTTAACCACCCTTATCGCTGTTTTCGCACTGGCACAAACGGCGGGCGCACAAACACGCATCGTACTTAAAAGTGCACGCCAGGCCTCTACGTACTATGCCTTCGCCGTGGGGCAGGCCAATGCGATCATGGCCGGCGCACCGGAGATTCAAGTCACCGTTGAGGACAGCCCCGGATCGATGGCGAACGTCAAAGAGAGCCGGCAACGCGATAACTTCCTGTTTACCTCTCCTCCCAACCTGATAGCCTCTGCGATCAGCGGCGGTGGAAAGTTCGAAGAAGGAGGGTATGAAAAGATCCGTTCCCTGTGGCCGATTCCGGGTATCGTGATGCATTGGGTAGTCCGGGAAGACTCAGGCGTCAAGACTCTTAGAGATCTGGTAGGCAAACGTTTCATCCCCGGCGGGACTGGAAGCGCCGGTGCCCGATTCACCCGTCAAGTGCTGAACGCAATAGGCATCGAAGACAAGGTTGACTTGCTCGAAGTGGACCTTAACGAAGGGGTGCAGGCAGTCAAAAACAGACGGGCCGTCGGCTTTTCAACCGCCAGCTCCGTACCCGCCGGCCTGGTGTCGGAAATCGCCGCCACCACCCCGGTCCGGCTTCTTGAACTCGAAGACGCGGATTTCGAGAAAGTCGCAGACAGGTTCGGTCGCTTCATAATTCCCGCCGGGACTTACAAAGGGATCGAAGACGACGTAAAAACGATGAGTCTCCTCGTGGGGACCTATACTTCCGCCGACCTTCCGGATGATGTTGCTTACGCCGTCACAAAAGCTTTCTGGGAAAACCGGGAGGTATGGGAAAAATCGCATCCCGCAATGAAGACGATCAAGATGGAAGGCGTGAACGACTTGGTTGCCCCAGTTCATCCCGGTGCACTGAAATTCTATGATGAGATCGGGTTCAAGATCGTAGAACCGCTGAAATAGCTGAAAGCTTACAATGACAGGGGCCGGGGAAATCCCGCCGAAACCCCGGCCCTGGGGAGAACATCATGCTTGCACGGGTGGTAAACAGGTTCATCCGATTGGTATCTCTGGCGTTCGTTCTTTATCAGATTGTCCTTCCGGTCTATGCATTCATGCCCAACATGAAGGAGCGGGCGATCCACCTGGCCTTGGCCCTCACCCTGATTTTTCTCGGCGGAACCGTAAAACGAACCCTGCTGCGGTGGGCTGTCGACTTTTTACTAACCGCGCTGGGAGTGGGGCTTTGCCTTTATATCTTCATCGAGTACAGAACGATCATCCAACAGTACGGCGTCGCCACCAACCAACTGCAGGTATGGATGGGCCTCGCCCTGGTACTGACGGTCCTCGAAGCGACCCGAAGGATGGTGCGACCCGCGCTTCCAATCATCGCCTCTCTTTTCCTGCTGTATGCGATCTTCGGCCATCTGATACCGGGCCAATTCGGCCACCCGCAATACAGCCTAAGGACCCTTGGCAGCATGCTTTTCCTCACCACAGGCGGAATCTGGGGGCAGCTCCTGGGTGTAAGCGCCAACATAATCGCCATCTTCGTGTTCCTGGGTGCATTTATCGTACACACCGGCGGAGGCACCGGGTTCATGAAGATTTCACTCCGCCTCGCGGGCCGCTACACCGGCGGGCCCGCCAAGGTGGCCACACTGTCGAGCGGACTTTTCGGGTCGGTCTCTGGCAGCGCCAGTGCAAACGTTGCGTCCACCGGTGCGTTCACGATCCCGATGATGAAACGTCTCGGATACAAACCGGCTTTCGCGGGCGCAGTGGAGGCCGTTGCGAGCACGGGAGGCCAAATTATGCCTCCGATCATGGGTGCCGGTGTTTTCATCATGGCAGAGCTGATAGAAACGCCCTACTTGACAATCGCCCTGGGCGCCGCTCTTCCGGCGCTTCTTTATTTCTTCTCGGTGTACGTAGGGATTCATTTCCTCGCACAAAGAGAGAATTACGGACGGATGTCCGGCGACCAGATCCCGTCGTGGCACGGGACGATGAAGGCGAGTGTCTTCTTTCTCGTCCCGTTTATCACTTTGGGTTACTGGCTCATGAAAGGATACACCCCGCAGTATGCAGCGTTCTGGAGCGTGATGAGCACGCTGGTCCTGGCGGTCCTGAACGAGGACTTCAAATTCGATTTCCGAAACGCACTGCGTAAATACGGAAGCGCCGTCCAACAGGGAGCACGCCAGGCCGCGCTGATCGCGAGCATTTGTGCAAGTGCTCAGGTTATCATTTCCATCATCGCGTTCACCGGGCTCGGCGTAAAGGTTAGTTCCGGCATACTGGCCTTCAGCCAGAGCAACCTGCTCCCGGCGCTGATACTCACCGGTTTAACGAGCATCATCCTCGGGATGGAAGTTCCCACGACGGCGGCCTATATTGTCGCGGTGGTGGTCGGGGGACCGGTGCTGATCGAACTAGGGGTACCCGCCATGGCCGCACACCTTTTCGTCTTCTACCTGGCGATACTCTCGGCCATTACGCCGCCTGTATGCGGCGCTATTTTTATCGCTGCCGGCATGGCCGAGGCGAACTGGGTGGAAACCGCGAAAATCGGCCTCAAACTCAGCTTCGCGGCTTTCCTGATCCCGTTTCTGTTCGTGTACGACCCGAGTTTGATTCTTCTCGGCTCGCCGCTGAACACGCTGGTGGGACTAGGCCGCGCGGCGATCGCCATCGCGCTCGTATCCGCCGGATTCATGGGATATTTGAACGGTCGGTTGAAACCGGCATTGCGCCTGTTGGTAATCAGTGCCGGGTTTTTACTTTTCGTGCCTCACCTCGTGACTGACATCGCGGGTATTGTGGTCGGTGCGATTATATGGTTTTCAGGAAGCCCGGAAAAGACAGCAGAATAACATCGTTTCCGGGAGGCGGTTCGTTTGTCCATCAAAAACCGAAATGTCACAGAACTATTGGCGACCTCTGGTGTTGTTATCTAACGCCTCTTTTTTTCTCTTCGTTTTTCCATGGGTTAGGTAGAATCAACCTTTTTATCCGCCGGCAAGAATCCATTCATAAACCGGTTGTATTGAGATCCCGGGTGCAGGTGACGAAATCGTTTGGTGTTCCCCCGTAAGCACAAACAGCCTCCACGCCGCCTGAGCGATGTATGCACTTTTTACCTCCACATGCCCACAGAGGAAAACAACACAACAATTTTCAACCTTTTGGTATCCAGAATGCGCCGAACGAAAACGCTCCCAGTCCTCGACAAGCTAAATCTCGTCAAAAACCGGCAGATGAACCTGTTCAAGGTTGAGGTGGCGAAGGGTGATCATTGCAGCGAGGGAACGGGTTCTGGCACAGTTGCAGTAAAGGAGGTGACAGCACCGAAAGGTGCTCCTTCTTCAGGCTCTGGATTTGGATCTACGATTTCAGGGAATGGGACAGGGTCGGTGTGAGGAGAGCGGGAGCCGGTGATGTCTTGAATTCTTTGGTATATAGAAAATAATTCAAATGGCGATGTTCACTCCTCTAACTCAAGGCTTGGGGAGACACTGCAAGGGAGAGACGCATACACTAAAAATTTTTGGTTTATAAGATACTCCTGATCATCGGCAGTGGGCTTACCATTTGAAACAGGAAGTAAGGGACCAATGATGATATTAACGCATGCATCTCACCCTCGCTGTGGCATGCGCGAATTTTTCATTTACAATCATCATTGTCAATGCTTGTTCTTTGGCCGATTTCTGGTATTAAATTTACGCATTGTCCAGGCTTTAGAAGAAAAAATACAAATCAAACAGCAACCTACATTTCTGTTGCTATCAACTGAAAAACGAGGGAACAGCACCGAAAGGCGCTCCTTCTTCAGGTCCAGTTTCTGAATCTCCTATACCAGACGATGCGCCGGGGTCGGAGTCGGTGTGAAGCATCTATTAATAAGGATGGCTGGGTCGAGAAACCAGCATCAAATTTTATAAACAAAAAACCTCCGCCAAAATAATTTGAATCCTGACGAAGGCTCATAGCAAAAGGTCTTAAAGAAGTTTCAAGCCACTGCATCCCTCAATGTCTTGCCCGCTGAAAACTTCGGAACGTTCTTGGCCTTTATCTCGATTTCTAAGCCACTTCTTGGATTTCTCCCTGTCCTGGCTTTTCTTTCGGCGACTTTAAAACTTCCGAACCCGATCAATGTTACATCATCCTTTTCCCTGAGTGCTTTTGTGATTGTGTCAAAAACGCAATCCACCGCTGCCTGCGCTTCCTTCTTTGTGCCCACAACCTTCGCCACTTCGTTGACAAGATCCTTTTTGTTCATAGCCTATCCTCCTTTCGTAGCTCTCAAACGTTTATGTACCTCGGCCGTTTACTAATCGAATTTGAGGTCTGTTCCAACTGCAATATTTCCTTTGGTTCGAATAGCAGTGAATGGATGGCAAAATCATCAAGGCAAGGATATCGAAACCTGACAACGAAAGCAACCGGGTAACATGCATCCTTTAAACACGAAGCCAAGGGGGAGGCAACCGGAACCGGTTGCAGTATCCATTTCATCCCGGTGCGGTCCGCACGAACTGATACCTTCTCCAGTCACGTTCACAGGGAATGGAGAAAAATTTGGTTTTCTTCACACCTAAAGATTTAAAAGGGGCAGGCCTCGCGAGGTTTGGCTCATCGCCAAACCCCTTTTTAAATCTTTCCCCCAGGGCACCTGGGGTCGGCAAAAAACGTCTTATTTTCGGCTTTGACCATCACGCTTCTTGTCCATATTCGCGGTTGTATTCTCCTCCCGGGCCAGGTTTCCCCAACAGTTCCAAGGGCCCGCCCCTCTCTCGTTGAATAGTGGACGAGAGAGGGGGCATATATGACTTCCTCCGCGGAGGTGTCCAAGATGAGTATTCAAAGGATTCAGAACACAACAGTCAGCAGAAACCAGGCTCAAACAGTTCAGATGGTCAGCGCAGAGGTTGACAGCTGGATTGCAGAAGAAGAGTTGCCGACAAGCGCAGCACTGAAAGTTATCCGAACAACCAGTCCTGATTTCGGCCTTACCCAGGATGAAGTCCAGGAACGAAACGAGTTCATCAGCTGGTACCTGATGCAGGATTTCAAGGTGCTGTTGCTCATACCCGCGGCCGAGTACGCAACAGAAACCGAGTTTTTCTCAGTTCCTGAGTACTCGGTCACAGACAGCGGATACAGCGCATTCAACGCAGTTGATTTCCAAAGAAACAGGCCGGAGTCAACTCAATCTTGATGACCGGAAACAGTGCCTTCGCCGGCGGAGTGTATTTGAAGATTCAACTCATGCCCCGAGATTGTGTTCCGCTCTAGGTGGATGCGGTCCTGCGGGTGGTCGGCTCGGATGTAAAGGCCTATGTTTCCTCGGTTGTCGGTTATGGTGTTATTCGATACTTCAAGGCTGCTTCCTCCCCGGGTCCAGACGTATAAGCCCGCCACTTCGGGGGCTTCGTTTCCGGTGACGCTGTTGCCATATACATTTCCCCATCCACCGCCGGTGACATCGTCCCCCATCCAGACCCCGGCGCCCCCTGCTTTCATTCTCAGGGAGGAGTTTCCGGACACGGCGTTTTCGGAAAATTTCAGGGGTCCGGTCCCGACGCAGTGCACGAGGACGCCGCCGTACCAAAAAGCTGCGGTGTTGTATTCAAAAAAATTGCCGGTGACCAAAATCGCTCCGGAACCGCTTGCCTCGATTTTGGCTCCTCCAGCGCCACCCGCGGCCGAATTTCTCACGAACCTGTTTTCCGTTAGAGTTACAGAACCATCGAAGGTGTTGATATAAGCGCCACCACCCCATCCATGCTCCCACAGGACCGCATGGTTTTTTTCGAATGTGCACGCATGGATGTTTACATCACTGTTGTTTCCGGGGGTCCGGTAGTTGATGAGCAAACCGCCCGCCGCCGGTGCGGCTCCATTCAGGAAGCGGACGTTGCGGATTGCGAGGTGGGCATTGATCAAAGCGTTCTTCATGTCTTTGATATCCAGGCATCTGGCAAGACCGTTGCCGTCTATGCATTGTCCATTGCCCACGATTTCCAGCGGGTGGTTTTCAGCGGTGAAGGGGTGTGGGGCGGTTAGTTTTATTGAAGATGTGAGGTGAATCGTATCCGCCTGGCCGTTTCGGGAACACACCTCGAGAGCCGAAGTCCACTCAGCCTCTGTTCCGACTTGAAATTCCCCGGGTGTCGCCGGAGAGGCTGCCAGAAGCAGAAACAGCGACACTGCAGCGTATGGAATCTTTCTGAAAATTGACCCGTTATCCGGCTGGTATATCGTCTTTCGCGGCATCAGGCACCTCCTGGAAAAGAAAGGATAAAATCAGCCTACGGCGGACGGCGCTTCCATGTCAACAGCCTTTTGAATAAGGATTTTGGCCGTCTGAGTGTTGACTTTAACAGTATTCTGTTTTAAATCATGCGAAAGTACCCAAGGCCTTGCATAAGAGGGAGGCTCAGGTGGTTTTCCTTCCGAAGCTTTAACCATTCTTCCTTGATGCCGGCCTTGTGGTCCGTGTCAGAATAATTTTTTTACAAAAGGGGGGTTTATCTTGGCACAAGGTACAGTCAAATGGTTCAACGAACAAAAAGGTTACGGGTTCATCGAACAGGAAAACGGGCCGGACGTATTCGTCCACCATTCCGGTATCAATGCAACCGGGTTCAAGACACTCAATGAAGGTGACCGGGTTACTTTCGACATTGTACAGGGGCAGAAAGGGCCAGCGGCGGAGAACGTCACGGTCGTTTAACATCAATACCAACCGATACCAATCGAGATTTATTTCAAGGATGAGGGCCTTCTGCGGGGTTATCGCAGGGGGCCTTTTTCGCGCTCAAAAAAGAATCATTTCTGGGATTTCCGGGGCCTGGTACGGGTTGTCTGGCGCCGGGGGTCACCACATGTTAGTGCTTCTGATTTAGAAAAAGACTCAGCCATGAATGGAATTATCTAAAATTTAAAATTGAGATTAAGCTTTTTTTAGTTTATTTCAATCATCTATTATAAATTTCTTGACATAACGATAAAAAATAATACAATCTAAGCCTAATATGAATTAAACATAGACCAGGTATTAATCTTGCGATACAAAGCTGACATCACAGCGGGGTCGTTGAAAGTCGCAGAAAGCCGTGTCGTCGCCGATCTGCTGCTTCGGAAGATTGACAGAGATGATTGGCGTAAGGCTATATTTGAAGACAATGTGCTTCAGGCAAGAAATCCTGCAACGGCCAGGCGTCTTTCCAGATTGATACATGGCCGTCTGGAGACAATGGGTCCGGGGCTGTGGCGATTGTTGAGGGACGGCACCGCCACCGTGGCAGCCCATGCGGCTTTGGCCGCAGCCATCAAACACAGTCGCCTTTTGGGGGATTTTCTTGACCTTGCGGTTCGTGAACAGTATCGTCTCTATGGTGTCAGCCTGTCGAACAGCCTGTGGAACGACTATCTGGAGGCTTGTCGCGGCAGGGATCCGGAGATGCCGGCCTGGAACGAGTCGACAAAAAGGCGTCTTCGCTCATCTGTTTTTCAGATTCTGGCCCAAGCAGGCTACATCGAAAACTCCAGATCCGAACCTATATTGAATTTTTGCTTACCCACATTCCAAAGTACAACCCCGGCTTCCGCGTATGCCATGTAAACCTGTTCGATTTGGTGATGGATTATTTAAAAGAGCGAAACCTTTTGGAAAAGTCTTTGCGTAAACAGAAACAGGAAGGCGACGAGGCACTCTGGAAAGCTCTCAAAAGCCCCCTCAAAGCAGAGAAACTCGTGCAGGTCTTTGCCAAAGCTGCCAGTCTGGAGGAAGCAATCAAGACGGGAAAAAGGGTCCAGATAAGATAACGATGGAAACCACGGATGACACGAATAGAGATTGCTTGGTCGCTCACCCACATCCCTGAGTTGCACGTTTGAGGATGATCGGCTATCATTAAAACCATACAATAAATCTTTTTGAGGAACATGATTATGGGTGCTTTAATACCACTCGATGAAATGACAATCGAAGAAAAACTCGCAGCGATGGAACGGTTATGGGACGAT
>JAWOBE010000200.1:0-5371 GCA_046498185.1 Desulfatiglandaceae bacterium
TGGCCACACCGGCATCCGGTGAGAAGGGAAAGAAATTGGTGCAGAAACCAAGGGAAATCGTCGTTTTACTGCAAAACGGTGACCTCGAGACGGGGGAGTTCCAGGGAGATTTTGACCCTCAGGTGATTGAAACTCTTGCCGTATTTGCCGATAGGGCAGGTGGCGGGTTTTCAGGAAATTGTTATCAGCGTCATTGTTTATTAAGGTAATGGTTGTTTTTCAAGGCATTTATCTGTCCTCAACCATTTTTCTCCGGCCGGGAATTATAATTGTCGCTGATCAAACCGGGCCTCTTTTGGCATTTTCAAAGTTATATGCGTGGGTTTCGTTTTGCATTTTATCCAGTGTCCAGATTTTTTCGCACTTTTGTTGTTGGTGATCCCTCCGCTGGTGGCTTTGGTTCGAGACCGAAGAAGTTTGAACAAATGGTGGCTTATTGTGCAATGTAGCGATTTGCCAGGGTACAGGTGGAATCTTTCAGCACTTGAGAGCTACAGCCGGTACTCACCTCAACTGCTGGCCTTCTGGTGTGCGTAGCCCGGTGGCAATCCCGTTGCGCTCCATTGCCCGTCGGTTAGGCGGATTGTAACTTGTTAATATCAAATCGGTAACCGGCATAATGCTTGACGTTATTAGCGGATTGCGTTATTATCCTATCTATGATAAAATCCTTTCAAGACAAAGAAACGGAAAAAATATTCAACAGGCAAATTTCAAGCAAGTTGCCACAGGATATTCAACATATTGCGCGGAAAAAGCTGATAATGCTTGATGCTGCAGCGCAATTGAATGATTTACGAACGCCACCGGGTAACCGGCTAGAGGCATTAAAAAGAGACTGGAAAGGTCAACACAGCATACGCATAAACGACCAATGGCGAATTTGTTTTAAGTGGAGAGACGGTGATGCGTATGATGCGCAAATAACAGATTATCATTAGGAGCTTATATGAAAAAGCAGCTTCCTCCCATCCATCCTGGCGAAATTCTTATGGAGGAATTTTTGAAGCCCATGGGAATCAGCCAGTATCGTTTGGCAAAGGATATAAGTGTGCCCCCAAGGCGCATCAATGAGATTGTGCATGGAAAAAGATCCATTACCGCGGATACCGCCCTCCGGCTTGGTCGGTTTTTCGCTATGTCACCCCAGTTTTGGTTAAATCTTCAAACTCGATATGATCTTGAGATGACCGAGGATTTTTTAGCGAACAGGCTTGACGATGAGGTTCATGCTCTTCACTCTCAGACAGGCTAAAATCTGAATAAGTTATGTCAGCGTGCACGGGACGTCGAAAAGCATGCCGCCCGTGATGCCGGGGGTTCAAGGATTACCCCGGAATACGCTCAGATTCAGACCCCGCTAAAAGTGCATACCGATAACTTTACGTAACGGAAGGAAATAAGAGGAACCAAAGACCCCCAACATAAACACGCCCGCAACATAATGGGGTTTAATATGGAGTGGAGAAGTTCGCTATGATTCATCAGGAATTATTGATTTCAATGGACTAGGTAGACGCAGGTGGTGCTCATGACTGGTAAGCCGACCTACGAGAAGCTGGAACAAAGGGTTAGGGTATTAGGAAAAGCCGAGTCCGAGCTGAAGAAAGCGCGGGAACAGGAGGCGCACATCAGAAAAGTGTTGCTGGCTATTCGTAACGTCAATCAGCTCATAGTAAAAGAGACGGACCCGGGACAACTGATCAAAAGGGCCTGTGCGAGCCTGACCGAGACGCGGGGCTATTTTAATGCATGGATTGCACTCATGGATGAGGCAGGATCCTCTGTAACCATGACTGCCTCTTCAGGTTTTAACGGCGGTTTCAATTCTATGAAATCCCACCTCCTGCACGGCGAATTTCCCTCCTGTATGCGGGAAACGCTTGGTGAAGACAAGCTAGTGGTGACACGGAAGCCAACGAAGGACTGCCATGACTGCCCGCTTTCTTCTGAATACGCAGGCCGCGCCGGCTTGAGCCGCCGCTTATCTCATGCCGGAAAACTCTACGGAATCCTTTCCGTTTCTGTTCCTAAAGCCTATGCAAATGATGTGGAAGAGCACGACCTCTTTACCGAGGTGACCGGTGACCTGGGCCTTGGCTTACACAAAATGGAAACAGAAGAGCAGGCGCACCGTCTAAACAGGATAGTTACCTCCATTCCTCAACCCATGTCCCTTGTTTCACCGCAATATCAATACCTCGCGGTAAACGATGCCTATGCGGAACTCTATTCGACCTCACCGGAAAACGTAATTGGACATACACCGGCCGATTTTTTAGGCGAGCATGTTTTCGAAACGGAAATCAAACCTCACCTTGACCAGGCTTTGAACGGTCGGCAACTCCGTTACGAAATGGAACAGGTTTTTACATGCAAAGGCCCTCGCTGGATGGCGATGTCTTATTTTCCATACAGGGATAAAAGGGGGGATATAAAAGGCGTTATTTCACATGGCGATGACGTTACAGAAAACAAAAAAGTTGAAATTGAGTTAAAAGAAAAAGCACAATTACTCCAAGATATATTTGATAATATGTTCGACCTCGTTTCATTAACGGATCTAGAAGGGAACTATAAATTTGTCGGCGCTTCCCACAAGGTCCTGAACTATGACCTTGACTCCTTGATCGGAAGAAATGTCCTGGAATTTGTCCACCCGGAGGATTTGCCTGAAATATCATCCGTTTTTGGTGATTTCCTGTCCAAACTCGATGACAACCGAAAGGTTGAATACCGATACCGATGCGCTGATGGCAGCTATGTATGGTTCGAGACAGTGGGGAATTTCATCAGGGATGCCAGTGGCAATCCCAGGGAGATTCTGTTCAGCACACGGGATGTCACCAACCGGAAGCTGGCGGAGGAGGCGCTGAGAGAGAGTGAAGAAAAGCACCGTCGTCTGTTTGATACCATGGCCCAGGGTGTAATCTATCAGGCCGCGGACGGCGCCATCATATCGGCCAACCCTGCCGCGGAAAGGATTCTCGGCCTGTCATTCGACCAGATGCGCGGAAAGACTTCCATAGATCCTCGCTGGAAGATGATTCGTGAGAACGGCTCAGCGGTTCCCGGTACAGAACACCCCGCAATGATTGCGCTACGAACCGGGCAGACAATCGGCCCTGTTACACGTGGAGTGTTTCATCCTGAAAAGAATACCCATGTCTGGTTGTCCATCATAGCAATTCCCCTGTTTAGGCCCGGGGAGACTGCACCGTTCCAGGTTTACGCCACACTTGAGGACATCACCGGGCGCAAGCAGCAGGAAGAGGCTCTACGTGAGAGTGAGCGCCGGTTTCAAAAAATGCTCGGTGTTGTGCCCGATATGATTTCAATTCACAGCCCTGAAATGGACATCCTGTACAGCAACTGGCAGGGGTTTGCAGCCGTCCCTGCGGCCAAGCAGATTCCAAATACAAAATGCTATAAGACCTATCGTGGTTTCGATAAGATTTGCCCGGACTGCCAAGCTGGAGCCGTCCTGGAATCCCGAAAGCCCATACAAAAAGAAGTTCTCTTGCCCGATGGAACATGGGTTGACCTGCGTGCCATACCGCTCCTGGATGAAGCGAATAATGTAGAGATGTTCATGGAATGGGTTCGGGACATCACCGAGCGCAAGCGTGCCGAGGCCGAGCGCGAGAAGCTCCAATCCCAGCTCACCCAGGCCCAGAAACTGGAATCGGTGGGGCGGCTGGCCGGGGGGGTGGCCCATGATTTCAACAACATGCTCGGTGTGATTATCGGGTTTACGGAGTTGGCCATGGAAAAGGCGGCCCCAGAGGACCCGCTGCAAGAGGATTTAAAAGAGGTTTTCGACTCGGCCCGGCGGTCCACGGACATCACCCGGCAGCTGCTGGCCTTTGCCCGGCAGCAGACCATTTCACCCAAAGTGATCGACCTGAACGAAACCGTGGAAGCCATGCTCAAGATGCTGCGCAGACTCATAGGTGAGGACATCGACCTTTCCTGGCAGCCCGGTCCGGGCCGGATGCCGGTGTTTCTGGACCCCTCCCAGCTCGACCAGCTCCTGGCCAACCTGTGCGTCAACGCCCGGGACGCCATCGACGGGGTGGGCAATCTCACCATCGAAACCGATCATGTTTGCTTCGACGCGGAATACTGCGCCGACCATGCCGAATTTGCTCCCGGCGACTTCATCCTGCTGGCCGTCAGCGACGACGGGGCCGGCATGGACAAGGAAACGCTGGACAACATTTTCGAGCCGTTTTTTACCACCAAGGGCGTGGGTGAAGGCACCGGCCTCGGGCTGTCCACGGTGTTCGGGATCGTCAAGCAAAACGATGGGTTCATCAATGTTTACAGCGAGCCGGACAAGGGCACGACCTTCAAGATCTATCTGCCTCTATGTGCGGGTGAAGACACCGGATTGAACCTTCAGGAAACGACCGAAATCCCCGGCGGTCATGGTGAAACCGTACTGATCGTCGAGGACGAGGCCTCCGTCTTGAAGCTGGCCCAACGGATTCTCGAACGGTCGGATTACACGGTTCTGACGGCCGCCACCCCCGGTGAGGCAATGAGTCTGGCGGAAGAACATGGCGGAGAGATTCAACTGGTAATCACCGACGTGGTCATGCCGGAGATGAACGGCCGCGATTTGGCTGAACAACTTAAGGCGTATTATCCGGCGCTCAAAGTTCTTTTCATGTCTGGCTATACCGCCAACGTCATCGCCCACCGGGGCATTCTGGATGAAGGCGTGCATTTCATCCAGAAGCCCTTTTCCAATCGGGAGTTGGGACAGAAAGTGCGGGAGGCGCTGGAAAGTTGAAGCGTCTAGGTGAGTTTTTATATCTTTGGGGAAATGAAAATCCAGCATTCAATGATTGCATCGGAAAACGCTCAGATTCAGACCCTTTTGAAATTCCATAATTGATGCGGTCGTAAAAAGTGAAAACAACGATGTCCCTCGGGGTCGCTGTCGGCGTCGGTATCGGAAGTTGATCGGCGGCCTTTTCGATCCCGATACCGATCCCGACGCCGATAAGGCAGGGATGCTACTTTTTACGAACTCATCATAATTCGGCAAGGAGGCAATTTAAGAGGATGTGATTTCCGGGTGAAGTTTCGGTGTCGGGAAGCCTGTTGATCAAGCCGGGACAATTAATGTCAGGGAAGATGTTTTCGAAAGAGAAATATAGGGATATCAATTGAAGAGTCCCTTGACCTCTCGCACTGTGTTGACCAAACATTGTCAAAACTGATCAAAGGTTTTCTTTTTCAACTGGAAGCCCATGGCCACACCGGCATCCGGTGAGAAGGGAAAGAAATTGGTGCAGAAACCAAGGGAAATCGTCGTTTTACTGCAAAACGGTGACCTCGAGACGGGGGAGTTCCAGGGAGA